>JBBKXS010000113.1:0-7515 GCA_037969605.1 Flavobacteriaceae bacterium | reverse complement strand
CAAGCGACTATTATCTCCTTACAAAACGTTAGTCTATCCATTTATAAAATAATGGTTCAATTTATAAAATAGAAAACCAGAAAAGCCACCAAACAACATTCCACAAAACACATCCAAAGGATAATGGACACCCACATAAATCCTACTATAAGCCATGACTATTGCCCAAATAACCAGTAGATAAATTAAATATTTAAACCTGTCTTTTAACATTAACCCTGCAAAAATAGCAACAGCCATAGAGTTTGAGGCATGACCTGAGAAGAAACCAAATCGTCCTCCACAACCTTCCCTGACAATACGCATTTTACTTATTAAAGTGTCTACGTGACAGGGTCTTGGGCGTTCAAACCCATATTTGAACAGATTTGTAATCTGATCGGTAAATAAAATCATTAAAGCTATAACTGCGACGGTAATCAAAAATGCCTTATTACCCCATTGTTTATACATTAAGTATAGCAGTATTGTATATAAAGGTGCCCAGTATATTTTGGTAGTATAGGCCATCCAAAAGCCATCCCAAGAAGTACTTCCTAAATTATTGAGAAATAAAAAAAGTTCTGAATCGAATTGTAGCAGTTGGTCCAACATAATCATCAGTCATCATACCTAGAAACTTCACGGTCATAAAAATCGGACGCAGCCTGAATTAAGTTTTCCATTTCGTTTTCAATTTCTTTATGGTCTTCATCATCAAATTCTTCCAACCATTCAATATCATCATTTTCAAGGTTTATGATAAATCTCGGGAAATCGGTATGAATGATATATATAGCTTGGGGAAAATCGGTATTATCGCCGAGTATGAATTTAGGTAGTTCCATGTAGTTAAAAGTTATAAGTGTCTAAAATGCACTTAAATTAATTTTGCTTTAAAGTTTATTTGCTATTGTTGTAAAAAGTGCTAAAAGTTCCTTTGCTTCTTTTCTCAATACTTTCAAGTTTATAATAGTATTCAAATTTAATTCTTGAATAATTTCCAGCCAATAATCTGTTTCACTTGCTTCAGCCAGACAAATTTTAATTTTATTTTTGAAATCTTTCTTACTCCTTGATCTGTTTGCTTCTCTATAGTTAGCACCAATACTTGTTCCTGATTTAGATAATTGATTTCTAATAACTAAAATTTCAGGTGTATTAGGTAAACTAGCTGATAAATTTATAACTTCAATAGCAAATTTAAGGGTTCTTTTTTCTAATGCTTCAGCGAATTCTTTATTTGTCATTTTTTTAACTTTAAGTATTTAAGGCACTTAAGCGCACTTTTAAACTTTAATCAATTTTTTAGTCAAATAATGAAATCGAATATACAATAAAATTGCTGCGCTTGATAATCCTGCCAGTAAACCTAACCAAATTCCAAAACTACCATAGGCTTCTTCTTTTCCAAGAAAAAAACTAACTGGAAATCCAATCATCCAATACGCAATGAATGTTATTATTGTTGGAATCTTCACGTCCTGCAAGCCACGTAAAGCACCTAAAACAACCACCTGAATACTATCGCTTATTTGAAATATTGCAGCCGCAATGAGTAATTTTGATGCAATACTGACCACCTCAATATTGTCTAAAAGGTTTTTGGAATCATCATAATCAACATACAACTTTGGCAATTGACCGTGAAATATAATAAACAATAGTCCAAAGCCAACGGCTAAAATAATTCCTAACAAAAAAATTGAAAATGCAATACGCCTCAATTCTAAATAATCATGCAATCCTTTTTGGTTTCCTACCCTTATCATGGCTGCTACGCTTAAACCCGTTGCGACCATAAAGCTCATAGAAGATAGGTTAATTGCAATTTGATTGGCTGCCTGTGGGTTTTTGCCCAATAAACCGCTTAACCAGATGGCGGATGTAAAAATTGCAACTTCAAAAAACATTTGCATGGCACTGGGGGCTCCAAGATTCAATACCTTTTTTAGCATCAATTTGTCTAAAACAAATAGTTTAATATGAGTTACAAAAGCTTTGGATTTTTCCTTGTTTTTCAACAACGCCCATAAATACCATAACATGATAAAACGTGATATCAAGGTTCCGTAGGCGGCGCCTACAATGCCTAGTTCGGGGAACCCAAATTTTCCGAATATGAGGAGATAATTTAAAATCACATTGGCTATGTTCGCTATAATGGTGGCATACATAGGGTATCGAGTCATGGACAAGCCATCACTAAATTGTTTAAACGCCTGGAACACAATTAATGGAATTAACGATAATGCCACTAAATCCAGATAGGGCATTGCCAGTTCAACTACCTCAGTAGGCTGTTTCATTAAATACATTAATGGTTTTGAAAAAAACACCAAAAGAAACAATGCTATCCCTAGAATTATACATAAAAACAAACCATGTTTAAATGAGGATTTCCCTTTTATAAAATTTTGTTCAGCATCTGCTTCCGCAACTAATGGCGTTATTGCTGTAGAAAATCCAATGCCTAAGGCCATACCAATGAACATAAAACTATTACCTAAAGAGACTGCAGCAAGTTCGGCAGTACCCAATTGCCCAACCATAATATTATCCACAAAACTCACAAAAGTATGACCCAACATGCCGAACATTACCGGAGCTGCAAGTCGCCAATTGTATTTGAATTCTTTGGTATAGTTAGCTAAAATCACTGATTTTTTTTTTAGAATGTCAAAGGTAAGTTTTAGAACTATATATTAAAATTTTTGTGTTTTTATATTATAAAAATAACATTTTTAGACGGGCCTATATTTTAACAAAATTTGAAATTGTTAATAAGTTGAAGCTTAATTACTATAAGATGAGCCTTTAAATTTTTATTTTTATACTGTTATTAAGTTATTATTAATTTCACATTAGTAATAATAAACAAATTGCTTAGAGTCTTTTAGCTATTATATTTTAGAGGGATTTAAAAATTTTGTTGTTAAAAGGTTTCAACTTAAAAGGGGGTTTCTTTACCCCCTTTTTGTGTTTTATAAACTCAGGTAAATTAACGTTTTGTATAGAATATAAAGTAATTGAGTTTAGTAAATTGCTTTGATTAAATTTATTATTATGAAACCAATTGTTTTTCTTTTATGCCTTTACAGTTGCCTTTGTATTTCCCAATCGAAAGCGAGTCATGTTACTCCTTTTTTAGACCAAACGGTATCACAATTTCCAAATGTAAGGGACATTGCTATATCAGGAAATGAAGCTATTTTTTCTGCTCAAAGTGTTATGGGAGATATCTCTGTATTAGTATCTGTAAAGAAATTTCATGGTCAATGGAGTACGCCAGCAATTATTTCATTTTCAGGTCAATATTTTGATATTGAACCGTTTTTTTCTGAAGACGGATTGACCTTATATTTTGTGTCAAACAGACCTCTAGATTTGGCTTCAACCGAAACCAAAGATTTCGATATTTGGTATGTAACAAGACCCACATTAGAAGAGGAATGGTCAACCCCAAAAAATATAGGAGCACCAATTAACACTAAAATGGATGAGTTCTACCCCGTTATCACCAAATCAGGGAATCTTTACTTTACCTTGGATAATCCAGAATTGAATCAAAAAGATGATATCTATGTAAGTGAATATGTGAACGGAAATTATTCTGAACCTAAACGTCTTGATGATGGCATTAATTCTAGCGGTTATGAATTTAACGCTTTTGTATCTCCTGATGAATCTTTTATGATTTACACTTGCTATAATAGAGAAGATGGTCTTGGTAGTGGAGACTTATATATAAGCTATCATAATGATAAGAGTTGGGCTCCAGCTAAAAACATGGGTGCCAGTATAAATTCCGATAAAATGGACTATTGCCCATTTGTTGATACTAAAACTAATACCTTGTATTTTACGAGCAAACGGTTAAAAACCACAAATTTGAGATCTTCTGCCAAAATGGAAGACCTCAAAGCACTTTTTAATAGCTATGAAAATGGGTCAAGTAGATTATACAAAGTATCTATTGCTCAAGACTTAGAGAAACAATAAGTTATCTGACTACAGTTTAGAAACAACTTGTTTGGCTTCCTCAAATTCCCACATTAGATCCTTTACGATTTGTGCCACAGGTTTGATATCGTGGATTAAACCAGAAATCTGTCCAATTTCCAGTTCACCTTCATCCAAATCACCTTCAAACATCCCACGTTTTGCCCTTGCCCTACCAAGAAGCTCTCTTAATTGTTCTATGGTCGGTGCCGTTTTGTACAAGGCTTGAACATCCTCATAAAACTTATTTTTTATAAGACGTACTGGTGCCAATTCTTTTAAAGTCAACTTAGTATCTCCTTCCTGGGCATTGACCACCACTTGTTTAAAGGCTTGATGTGCCGAAGATTCTTCACTGGCCACAAACCGACTTCCCACCTGTACACCATCGGCACCAAGCACCATTGCAGCCAACATGCCTTGTCCGGTAGCAATACCACCAGCGGCGATCAATGGGATTTTAAGATATTCTTTCACCATGGGAATTAAAGTTAAGGTTGTGGTTTCTTCCCTCCCATTATGTCCACCAGCTTCAAAGCCTTCCGCAACTACAGCATCCACTCCAGCTTCTTGCGCTTTTAGTGCAAATTTTACACTGCTAACCACATGTACTACAGTAATGCCTTTTTCCTTTAACCAAGTGGTCCATATTTTTGGGTTTCCTGCCGAAGTGAACACAATTTTTACGTCTTCTTCAACAATAATGTCCATAAGTTTTTCAATATCCGGATACAACATGGGCACATTCACACCAAAAGGCTTATCAGCGGCTTTTTTACATTTTTGAATATGTTCTCGTAACACTTCAGGATACATCGAACCTGCGCCAATGATTCCCAAAATTCCCGCATTACTCGAGGCTGAGGCAAGTCTCCATCCACTGTTCCATACCATTCCAGCTTGAACAATAGGGTATTTGATTTGAAATAACTCAGTAATTCTATTGACCATTTAGGATTTTATAAGTTTAAAGGCTTTTGTTGAATGTTTTGATTGCAGACGAATCATATATAATCCTGAAGCCATTGAAGAGACATCAACAGAATTTGCCGACTTGGGTATATTTTTTTGCAATACTACTTTTCCAAGAACATTATAAATGATTATGGTGAATTCCTCAATATCATTAGAAACTTTGACATACAGGATATCAAGCACAGGGTTCGGAAATATTCTAAATTCTGTTATTTTTTTTTCTTGAAGTGACAATCCCATATTTAAGGCCAATCCTAAATCTGGAATACCGTAACCATAATCATAATCGGGTGTACTATACTGCGATGCCGACTGCCGTACATAATCCATTATTTCGGTATTCGTAGCGTTGGGCAAGGCTTGCCATAAAGAGGTCACGCCTCCAGCCATAATTGGTGAACTAAAGGATGTGCCATTATTGGCAACAATTGATCCGGTTTCACTTACTACATAAGCTCCCTGGCCTTGGGCCATAACATCGGGTTTTTGGGTAAGTTGTATTGCACTGCCTCGAGAACTAAATGAAGCAATATTACCACTGGAATCTACGGCTCCAATTGTAAGAACTCCAAAAGCATCGGCTGGTGCACCAACTCCTGTATAACTAGGTGCAGCATTCCCAGAATTTCCAGCTGAAACCAAAACAAGAATACCTTTTTCTGAAGCTATATTGGCTCCTTTAGTACTATAAGCTTTATTGCCATTCATATCGGAAGCTGCATATGAATAATTGGCATTATCATAATCAAAATAACTCAACGATGTGTTAATGACATCAACTCCCAAACTATCTGCGCGTTCGGCCGCTTCAACCCAATAACTTTCTTCTACGGGAGTTTCGCTAAAGACATCTTCAGTTCTAAACAAATAATAGGATGCATCTGGAGCAGTTCCAACAAATTGATCTTGTATATAACCTGCCATGGTACTTAATACTTTTGTCCCATGATTACTTCCTGTAAAGGCATAAATATTTGAAGTTCTATCCACAAAATCATACCCATCGAGCAAATCACTGTTATCCCTTAACCTCTGGAATGCTGCCATGGTATTCACATTTGGAAATCCTGCATCCATAACCGCAACTGTCATACCTTCTCCAGTATAATCTTGAAGGTGAAGCTCATCTGCGTTGATCATTTCTACCTGGTTTTGAGTACTTCCATATACAAAAATGACTTGGGAATCTTCAATATCGAATTTATGTTCAGGTTGTAGAGCACGACTACTATTTAGACTTTTATCTGCAAAATCGATACTCGCCACAAAGCCTAATCCCGAAAGCGCATTAATGTCGGTTTCATTTCCCCTAACATGAACCGCATTGAACCATTTCGACTTAGCCATAACCGTGATTCCTGACTGAATTTTAAGTTGGGAAATGTAGGTTTCATTAACAGGCACATCACGTGCATCGATGACCACACCATGTGCATTTTTCCGATCTATGGCCTTTTGGGTAAGAATGGTAATGGGATTATCAATGGAGGTCTGAACGTTAGCTTTATCGGTTAAATAGACCCAAGCATCTTGTTGGGCAAAAGAAATATATGAACATAAAATTAGTCCTAGTAGAAGTAAATTCTTTTTCATTTAGCTACAATTTGGGAATGTTTCTTATGCAATTTAAGAAATAACTCCCGAACCAACTAATTCATCTTCAAGATACCAAACCACAAATTGCCCTTCGGTAATTGCCGACTGAGGTTTTTTAAATTCAACATATAGACCATGATCCACTTTATGCAGCATTGCATCTTGCAAGGGTTGGCGATATCGAATCCTTGCTCTTACCTGAAGTGTTACATCAAGCTGTAATGCCAAGTCCTCCCGAACCCAATGCAATTCATTTTCGTTCACAAATAACGCTTTTTTATGGAGACCAGGGTGATCTTTACCTTGTCCCGTATAAATTACGTTATCATCAACATTGGTTTCAATAACGAAAAGCGGTTCAACCGTTCCACCAACCGCCAATCCTTTTCGTTGACCTTTAGTGAAATAATGTGCGCCTTGGTGTTTGCCTACTACTTTTCCATCGGTGACATGGTATTCAATTTTTCGAGAGAGGTATTGAAGCTTTTCCTTTTCCGTATTAAACTTTGGCAGTTCCCGATTATAAAAATCTTTTTTCTCAGGAATCTCAACAATGACACCTTCTTTGGGTTTTAGTTTTTGCTGTAAAAATTCTGGTAATCTCACTTTACCAATAAAACATAAGCCTTGTGAATCTTTTTTATTTGCCGTTACTAAATTCAATTTTGAAGCAATCGTTCTGACTTCTGGTTTTGTCAATTCTCCAATAGGAAATAACGATTTTGCCAGTTGGTTTTGTGATAATTGACACAAAAAATAGGATTGATCCTTATTGCCATCGACACCTGCCAATAAACGGAAGATTGTTTGACCATCTTTTTCAATGGCGTCTTTTCTGCAATAGTGACCAGTAGCTACAAAATCGGCCCCCAACTCCATGGCAATTTTCATAAAGGCGTCAAACTTAATTTCGCGATTACAAAGTACATCGGGGTTTGGAGTTCTGCCTTTTTGGTATTCATC
>JBBKXS010000112.1:0-3296 GCA_037969605.1 Flavobacteriaceae bacterium | reverse complement strand
TCTAAAGGTAAAATCCTTTAAAAATTTTAACTCTGCAAATACATTACCAACAAATCGGTAGGAATCATTAATATTTGTCGTTAAGCGTTCGTTTACGACGAGCAATGGGTTTCCTATTTGAGCTCCACCAATTGCTATAGGCAATTGGTTAAAAACACCATCAACATTATATGCGCTTACAATAGGAGTGGCATTTAGGGCAGCCCCGTAATTGCCAAGGTTTGGTAAATCTGATTTAACACCGCTTATGCCAATACCTACTTTAAAGTTGTCGGAAATTTTAACCTCATCATTGATATTAATGGTTATTTTTTGCAATTCTTCATTTCGTATAATACCTTCTTCTTTTAAATATCCTATACCAATACTTATTCTATTTGATTCAGTACCACTTTGAATACTCATATTAGCATTTTGAACAATCGCCCCTTCATTTGTTATCAGGTCAATCCAATCGGAATTACCATTAAACAAATTATAAAAAGCATATGGAGCTACACCATCATTGACCAATCGCTCATCATATAAAGTTTTAAATAATTCAGCATTTGCCAAGTCAGGTTTTCCAGTAAGATTTTTAAATCCTGTAGAAGCTGAAAAAGTAACATTTAATTTTCCTTGTTTTGCTTTCTTAGTAGTTACAAGTATGACCCCATTTGCTCCCCTCACTCCAAAGATCGCCAAAGAAGAGGGGTCTTTTAACAACTCAATAGACTCTATGTCATTTGGATTGATATAACTAATATCTTCACTAAAAATTCCATCAACCACATATAAGGGCTTGGTTTGATTTCTACTCACAGTACCTCTTATACGAATATCTGGTTCTTGTCCAGGCTGTCCTGAATTCACTACGGATAAACCTGCGACCTTACCTTGTAGAGAGGCAACTGGGTTTGCATTGGGTTTGTCGGCAACTATATCGCCCTCAATCCTAACAATTGAACCAGTTAAGTCTCTTTTTTTTGCTGTTCCATAACCAATGATTACAATCTCGTCCAAAGCCGCAATATCAGGCTCCATGGCTACATTAACAACAGTTTGATTTCCAATAGTTATTCTCACCGTTTTGAGCCCTATTGAACTAAATTCCAAAACTTCGCCTTGGCTTACTTTAATGGAATACAGACCATCAAAATCTGTGCTTACACCTCTGCTCGTGCCTAGTACTATTACATTAACACCTGGCACAGGCATACCGTCTTCCGTACTAGTAACTTCCCCAGTGACGGTAACGTCTTGCGCATACAAAGAAGATGTTACAAAAAGAGATAAAATTATTAGCTTAAATCTTGTTTTCATATAATTTGATTTAGAATTGTTAGTCGAGACCAATTTAAAATGTAATTTTTATGAAAGAAAAAAGAAGCTTACATTTTAGATACGTCATGGCCATTTAATGATCAAAAAAATCAATTTTGACGTACATTAAATATATGAATTATATCAGAAATACTGAAATAAATTCCAAGTTGAAGTAGTAATGGCGTATTAAAACATGTTAAATAGGCAATTTAGGAGTGTTATTATTTGAAATCTCCTAAATAAGTAGCCAAAGAATTGTCATTATACAAATTTAGCTTACGTTTTAATCGATATCTGTGAGTTTCTACCCCTCTTATTGAAATATTCATTAATGGCGCAATTTCTTTGGTTGTTAAATTCATTTTAATATAGGCACAAATCTTAAGGTCTTTATGGGTCAAATCTGGAAATTGTTTTTTTAGTTGATTGAAGAATTCCTCATGGACTTGATTAAAATTATATTCAAATATTTTCCATTCATCTTTATGTGCTATAGAATTATCTAACTTTTTTAAAAGTTTTTTATATGAATAGTAATTATCGAACCCATTTTTGTTCAACACAAGTTCTTTTTTTAGTTCAGTTAAGGTTTCATTTTTCTTTACCAATGCCATGGCCGTATTGGCTAGCTGTTTACTCTTTAACTTGACTTCATTTTTTAGAGCCTCATTTTTTAACTGAATAATATTTTTGTCATTTTCTAATGACTTTTCCCTAAGCATTTCACGTTGTTCCTTTCGCAATTTAAGCTGCAATCGTTTTTGCTCTCTAATTATTTTTCGTTTGTGCAGTGCATAAAACACCAATATTGTCAACGCCAATAGAATGGCATATAAAGCGAACCCCAATCGATTTTTATACCAAGGGGGAAGGACGTTAATATGCAGGGAAGTCATCTCTGAAAAAGCACCAAAATTATTTGAAGTTCTAAAATAAATGGTGTATTTACCGTTGCTTAAATTGGTTAGCTCCAATTTTTCTCTGTCCAGCCTATACCATTGAATGGAGTCCAATTTAGAAATGGAGTACTCAAAAAAGTGATGATCAGATTTTGCAGACGATAATGATATGCTTATACTTTTTTTATAAGGGAATTCGATAACTTCCGAATTGGTCAATTCGATTAAGTTTTTTTCGATTTCTATTTTTTCAATGGTTGGTTTATAAAGTTCATAACTTTCAGAATAGTTACTTCCATCTATGAGCATAAAACCGTCATTTAGATTTAAAGCATAAATAGTGTCATTAATCTTTGAAACTCTTTCATAACCCACAATCAATCTGTTTTTAAAAAAGTTGTTGGTTAGGGTCATGTCCATACTTTGATCGGAAAATGATTTAAAATTTATAATGTCATATTCACTTTTTGTCACTAATTGGTCCATATCATCAGAAATGATATAGGCATTCTCCCCGATATCTTTGTTCAACAAATTATAGGGCATAATGCTATCCAATAAGGGCTCATATTTTTGCCAACCATGATTGGTCTTGAAGCAGATATTATTTTTTATATTATAGACTCTAACATTAAAATTGGACAATAACCCCTTATTTTCGTAATTTTTAATACTTATTATGGAATCGTACTCAGGGTCGAATTTTATTTTATATAATCCATTATAGGCATGTGCTGCCCATGCCGTGTACTTGTCTTCAAAAACCAAGAACCTAACAGGTATTGTTGTTTTTCCTAGATGCTTAACATTCCATTTGCCATTTTCCATTTTAAATCTCACCAATCCTGCATATGTGCCCTGGATATAAAGGTTGGCTTGTTCAGGCACCTTTTTTATTACCCAGCCACCTGTGAAATCTGAAATTAATTTTAATTTATTGTTTTCAATTAAGTAAGTCCCGTTGTTATGACCACAAAATAGTTGGTCATTTATTACTTTTAAATCCCATACTTGACCTTGAGAATTATATATAAATTCTAGTTTCCCCTCTTTATCCAAATAAAACAACCCGGTATTACTACCAATATAAAT
>JBBKXS010000111.1:0-15301 GCA_037969605.1 Flavobacteriaceae bacterium | reverse complement strand
TTCAGATTTTAAAGTGCCATAAAAATTATCTCTATAAACCTCTTCCCACTCTAAAAACTCATCGTTTTTTATTTTCTTTTTAAAGGCTTCAAACGTCAGAAAATAATAATCTTTCCCATCTTCTTCTTTCCCTCTTCTTTCTCTGGAAGTTGCCGAAATAGAGAATTCCAGATTCAATTCTTTTTGTTTTAATAAATGCCTAACAATAGTCGTTTTGCCTGAACCAGATGGTGCCGAAAAGACAATGAGTTTTCCTTGTTTCATTATAAAACATTTAAAAGTTGCTCCTTAATTTTTTCAAGTTCATCTTTCATTTGAACAACCAATTTCTGCATGGGTGCATAATTGGATTTAGAGCCAATAGTGTTGATTTCCCTTCCTAATTCCTGTGCAATAAAACCTAGCTTTTTACCATTGGAGTCATCCGATTTTAGTGCTTTTAAAAAGTAGTCCAAGTGGTTCTTCAAACGCACTTTTTCTTCAGTAATATCAAACTTTTCGATATAATAAACCAGTTCCTGCTCAAATCGATTTTCATCCACTTTTTCCTTAAGCTCCGCCACTCCTTTTTGCAAACGTTCCCGCACACCTACAATACGTTCAGGATCCATGGCAATAACTTGATCTAATAAATCAGAAATGTTTTGTGTACGATCAAAAAATTCAGATTCTAGACTTTTGCCTTCGTCCAATCTGTACTGTTGAATTTTCTCTAAGCTGGAATCGATTTCCTTAGCAATTTGAGCCCATTCATCCTCGTCTATGTCATCTCGCTCCGTTGTCACTGCATCAGGTAATCGAATTGCCATTTTAAGAAGTTCAGTGTCATCACCATCAACAACTTCTCTTAGCTGTTTAATATATTGCTTAACAACAGTTTTATTAATTTGCGTTGAGGTCTCCTCTCCAGTGATTTCCATATAAAGCGAAAAATCTATTTTACCACGTTCAAGTTTTGAAGCAATGAGTTTTCTAACTTCCAGTTCTTTTTCTCTGTAAAGCGAAGGTATTCTCGCATTTAAATCGAGGTTTTTACTATTTAAAGATTTTATTTCAATAGATATTTTTTTTGTTGGAAGCTGTATTACAGATTTCCCGTAACCGGTCATGGATTGTATCATGTACTTATTTTAAAAGTTGAACAAAGGTAAACAAAAACCTAAAGTTTTTATGCCTTGAAATTTGGTAATAAACCAACTAATTTAAGCCGAGGCCGTTCTTTTGGTTACCAAATACACTCCTAAAAATACTAAACCTGCCGCAAAGGTTTTTAGAATGTTCAATGCATCGCTTCCAACCAAAATGGCAAACAGAATCCCCAGTAATGGCTGCAAATACATAAACACGCCAATGGTTGAGGCGTTTAATTGTTTTAAGGCATAAATATTGAGCAAATACGTCAAGAAAGTAGTACCAACTACCACAAAAATCATTTTTAAGATGGCATCCATCGGTAAGTTAAGCCACTCCACCTCTTGAAATTCGGATATAGTAATTGGTAAATTAATAAAGAAACCAATCAAGAACATCCACTTCATCAGTGTAATGACATGGTATTTTGTAGTCAAAGGTTTTACAAGGATCAAATAAATGGCATAAGAAGTTGCATTTATTAAAAACAAGGCATTCCCCAACGGAATATTTTCTGCGTTTTGCCCAGTTTCTTCAGTGAATATAATTAAACTTAACGCTCCTGCAAACCCCAAAAGAATCCCCAAAATTTTTAAAAGTGTTATTTTTTCTTTAAGAATTAATACGGATAACGAAAAAATAATAATTGGTGAAATGGTAATCAGTACGGCGCTATTTATTGGGGTTGAGAGTGACAAACCCTTAAAAAACATGAGCATATTAATGACCATTCCAAAAAAAGCACAAGCTAAAAAGCGCAACCTGTCTTTTTTTTCAATATGTTCTTTAGGTGCCCAAAAACTAATCAACCAAAATAAAATTGCCGCGCCAGAAACACGCAGCAAAATAAACCCATAAGGTTGAATATAAGTTGGCATTAAATCTTTAGCAATAGTATGGTTTAGGCCATAAATCGCACTAGCTACAAAAGCGGCCAAAAGTGCAAGCGTTCGTTTATTCATGTATGGCCTGTTTTGCTGCTTCTACTGTTTTGGGACTGTTGCCTATGAAAATATGGTTGTTAAAAATAATGACAGGTCTGCTTAAAAATGTATAGTGCTGAAGAAGATAATATTTAAAATCTTTTTCAGTAAGGGCTGTGTCTTTCAATCCCATTTCTTTGTAAAGCTTGGCTCTTTTGCTAAACAAAGCTTCATAACTTCCAGATAACTTGTACAGTTCTTCTAGTTGCTTTACCGTAATCTCCTGCTCTTTAATGTCTTGAAAAATAAAGTCTGAAGGCAATTCCAAAGATTTCATAATTCTAATACAGGTACTACAGGTTTTTAAATAGTAAATTTTGTTCATGGCCCTACTTTTGAATTGCAAAGTAACAGGTTTTAAAAAGAAAATTAATTACTTTTAAAAAAAATAAAATATGGATTGGGCTTTTGAGATCTCGCTTAAAAACAGAGCTATTTTAAAATCATTTATTGAGAATTTTTCTTTAGAAGAACTAAACAAAGTCCCTCATGGTTTTAGAAACAACCTCATTTGGAATATTACACATACCATAGTAATACAACAAATGCTAGTCTATAAATTATCTGGTGTTTCCTCAATGATTTCGGAAGACATGATTGAAATGTTTAAAAAGGGCACTAAAACAGAACGTGATTTGACACAGGCTGAAGTAGATGACATCAAAGAATTATTGTTTTCAACTGTTGAAAGAACAAAAGAAGACTATCATAATGGATTATTTAAAACCTATCAAGAATATACTACTTCTTCAAAAAGCACCTTGACCAATGTTGAAGAGGCTATTGGGTTTAATAATTTTCATGAAGGTATTCACTTGGGCTATATTTTGGCTTTAAAAAAATCGTTATAGATCATGGATTATTATACCATTGCATCAACATTAATAGTGATATCGGCCATTTTTGGATATATTAATGTTAGGTTTTTGAAATTGCCAACCACTATAGGCTTAATGGTCATTACCATCAGTTTTACCCTTGTGCTTCTCATTATAGGTCAGTTTAATGACGCACTTTTAACCCAAGAAAAAGAGTTCATTTCCAATATTGATTTTGAAACTATTTTATTGGATGTCATGTTGAGCTTTTTGCTCTTTGCGGGAGCATTGCATACCAATTTCGAACAGCTCAAAGTACAACGGGCACCGGTTTTGGTATTTGCCACTTTAGGGACGTTGGCGTCTACTTTTTTAGTGGGTATTTCTGTCTATTTTGTACTACAGCTAATTGGGTTACAGGTAGACTTTATTTATTGTTTGTTGTTTGGGGCATTGATATCACCAACAGACCCGATTGCCGTGTTGGGAATTTTGAAAAAAGCCAATGCTCCAAAAATATTGGAAACAAAAATCGTTGGAGAGTCGTTGTTTAATGATGGAGTTGGAGTGGTTGTATTTTTAACCATTTTTTCAATTGCTGCTTCGCCTAATGCAGCGGTTGAATTTTCTCAGGTAATAAAGCTATTCGGTCAAGAAGTCATTGGTGGCATTGCATTAGGGCTTGTTTTAGGATGGGTAACCTATAGATTGTTGAAATCGATTGATGACTATGAAGTGGAAGTTATTGTTACCATTGCTACGGTTATGGGAGGAACCATGTTAGCGCATTATTTTCATACATCGGCACCTTTAGCCATGGTAACTGCAGGTCTGTTTGTAGGGAATGATACCGTTAGAAATAGTGCGATGTCCGAAAGGACTGAAACTTATGTCGACAAATTTTGGGAGTTGATAGATGTCTTGTTGAACACGATATTATTTGTGCTCATTGGAATGGAAATGCTGATTTTGACACTTAGCCTAAGCGCTATTATTGCGGGGTTAATTACAGTGCCCCTAGTGTTATGTTGTAGGTACTTATCACTATGGTTTCCTATAAAATTCTTTGCTAAAAAATTAGACTTTGTCCCCAATACCAATTTACTCATGACTTGGGGGGGATTGCGTGGAGGAATATCCATTGCACTGGCATTAAGCCTGAAACCAGAAATGCACAGGGAATTATTTTTAGTAATAACCTACATTATAGTCGTGTTTTCTATTATTGGGCAAGGTTTAACCGTAGAACGAATCATCAAAAAATTCACTTCCACTAATGACTGATTTTTAGGAATTTTGAAATTTCAGAGTAAGGGATAATAAATTCGGTAATGCCTTCTGCGTATGATGCCAACTCGTAAGTGTTGTATAAAAAGATAACACCGTCTTCTTTAAAGCCAATATTTTCTGGAAGTTTAAAATCTTCCCCAAAAAAATAACTCTCCGAATTGTCATTGGTTTTAGTAGCTGTTTCTGTTTTAAAATAGTGTTCCACCAATTCAGTAAAATCATTGTTTTTTTTAAATACTTCATTTTGAGTATATAAATTTCCTGTTTCTGGATCAAAATTTAGTAGCGTAATCACACTATTTCCATGTGCGCCACCAGTGAAGGTATAACTATCAATAGAAATTGTAATAACATTTATCGATTGAAAAACAACTTCACTGTTTATGGTTACTTCCCATAGTGTGGCGTTTGGTTCAAAGTCATTTTTAAAGCTAATAAACCGATTTTCAAATTGGACAAGGGCGTCATCTAATGTAAGATTATCGGTGTCTTCTTCAAAAAAAGCAATTTGTTCAGCAAGTGCAGATTCGACGTTTCTGTTAATTTTCGTTGAGACATCAGACGCATCACTAAGTTTAGGATAAATCACTTCAATAATTACAGGATCTGTTTTTTCAATTGCAGTTTCTATAAATTCCAAGGAATTTTCTTTTTTACAAGAGTATAAAATGATCAATATTGATAACAAAAGTATTTTTTTCAAAGTTGTAGATTTAATAATATGGACAATGCATTTAAAGATAATGTATTGATTTGAATACAACGAATTAAAGATTAGATTTGTTGCTTAATATTTTATAAATGAAACATCATAACTAAAAATTTGGTCACACAAAAATAATCGCACGTATGGATGTTACATATGACCTTAGAAAAACAACAAATATAAACACATGAAATTTAATACTAAAACAATTCATGGAGGGCAAGAGCACGATCCTGCTTATGGTGCTGTAATGCCTCCAATATATCAAACCTCTACCTATGCACAAAGCACTCCAGGAGGCCACAAGGGGTATGAGTATTCAAGAACGCATAATCCAACGCGACATGCTTTGGAAAAAGCATTTGCAAGTATTGAAAATGGCAATTACGGTCTGGCATTTGCATCGGGGCTCGCTTCAATTGATGCCATTATTAAGCTTTTAAAACCTGGAGATGAAGTCATTTCAACTAATGATTTATATGGTGGGTCTTATAGATTGTTCACCAAAATATATGAAGATTTTGGAATTAAGTTTCATTTTATAGGAATGGAAAATGCTTCAAATATTGAAGCATTTATCAATAAAAACACAAAACTGATTTGGGTTGAAACACCTACCAATCCAATGATGAATATTATTGATATAAAGACAACATCTGCAATCGCAAAAAAGCACAACATACTTTTGGCGGTCGATAATACATTTGCGACACCTTATTTGCAATTGCCATTGGATTTGGGTGCTGACATTGTGATGCATTCCGTTACTAAATATCTTGGAGGGCATAGCGATGTGGTTATGGGAGCCTTGGTGGTCAATGATAAAGAATTGGCAGACAGATTATATTTTATCCAAAATGCAAGTGGTGCAATTTGTGGGCCTCAGGACAGTTTTTTGGTGCTGAGAGGTATTAAAACTTTACATATACGTATGCAACGCCATTGTGAAAACGGGAAAGCCGTGGCGAAATATTTGGCTACCCACCCCAAAATTGAAATGGTTTATTGGCCGGGTTTCGAAAATCATCCCAATCATGCCATTGCGAAGGCACAAATGCAGGATTTTGGTGGGATGGTTTCCTTTACAACTAAAGGCAATAATTATGCTGAAGCCATAAAAATTGTGGAGCGACTTAAGATTTTTACCCTTGCCGAATCATTGGGAGGTGTTGAGTCCCTTGCCGGACATCCAGCGAGTATGACCCATGCCAGTATTCCAAAAGAAAAAAGAGAATTAACTGGTGTAGTTGATTCTTTGATACGATTAAGTGTGGGAATTGAAGATGTGGATGACTTGATTGCAGATTTACAACAAGCCATTGGATAAGATTTTGATTTTAATCTAAATAATACACATAACCAAAGTTAAGCCATATTAACCAGTCGTTAAATTTATTATAGCTCAATTTATGGTCAAAACCATCAATCCAATCGCTAAAATAGAGTTGCCAACGGAGGTCCAACATAAGATCGGAAAGTTTTGTAAATTTATATCTTACACCAACACTGGTAACCACCGACCATGCATTTATAGGATCTAAATTAATAGGATATTCTCGCTGTTCCCCTGGTGGGACAGGAGGTAATTTACTTGGATTTGCATACCAATAGTCATAAATATTAGATGCATTATAAATGTTTTGATCACCATAATCGGTCCACGCCTGGGGATGAGAATTGGTAAAGTGAAAACCTAAGCTCACAAAAGGCGCAAATTTATAGGCAAATGCTTGGAACGATCGAATACTTAAAGGGAAATATTCCAGTTGCATACCAATATCAAAATTTTCCGCAACACCATGATGCGCCCTTAATTTGTCTGCGAGGGCGCTGGTTCTATCGGGCGCAACCCATTGGCCATGATGGTCAAGATTGGTAAAATTCCACGAGATTTCAGAACGAAGTTTGAAATGGTCATTAAAATAAGTATCTGTTGTATAGCAGTTACAATCAGCACTATAAGCAAAACTGATATAATGAATAATGCCTATTCCAATTCCACTATTGCCTAAATTGGTGCTTTCATCCAAACGGCTACCAAAATCGGATCTAAACTCAACAGGTCCTATAATAGCCCCAATTTCATGTGAAAAACCAAGTTGAGCATATCCAAGATTAATATTAATAAAAACAATAAATGGAAGTGCTAATTGTTTAACATTAAGCGTCATATGGTTTCATTTAATTGAGGGCAATGTTATTAACAAATATATGAAAACTGCTCTAACTACCAAACAAAACGGATTTTGATAAACAGTTTAAAAAATCTAACGCTTTTATTGCATCATTATTTTAATTAGTCTAAATCGAGAATATGAAAAAAAATAATACATAATTTTTAAGATAATGTATCTTTGCATCGCAAAATAGAATTTTGATTAATAATATAATAATATATGGAAAAAATAATTAAAGATTTTTTAGATCATGTTAAAGTAAGAAATGGGCATGAACCCGAATTTTTACAAGCTGTACAAGAGGTTGCAGAGACTGTATTACCTTATATTGTAAAACATGATATTTATCATGGCAAAAACATCCTTTTAAGAATGGTAGAGCCAGAGCGCGCTATTACCTTTAGAGTGAATTGGGTTGATGATCAAGGTGAAATCCAGGTCAACCGCGGATATCGTATTCAAATGAATTCTGCAATTGGGCCTTATAAAGGAGGTTTGCGTTTCCACCCTACTGTAAATATGAGCATCTTAAAGTTTTTGGCTTTTGAACAAGTGTTTAAAAATAGTTTGACTACACTGCCAATGGGTGGCGGAAAGGGCGGTAGTGATTTTGACCCAAAGGGCAAAAGTGATGGTGAAATCATGCGTTTTTGTCATGCTTTTATGAGTGAATTATTTAGACATATTGGCCCTCAAACCGATATACCAGCTGGAGATATTGGAGTTGGAGCAAGAGAAATTGGGTTTCTTTTTGGGATGTATAAAAAATTAAAAAACGAGTTTACTGGTGTTTTAACTGGTAAAGGAATGAGTTGGGGAGGTTCATTGATAAGACCTGAAGCTACAGGATATGGGAATGTTTATTTTGCTCAATGTATGTTGGATACCAAAATGGATAGCTTTAAAGGTAAAAATGTGGTGATTTCAGGTTCAGGAAACGTGGCGCAATTTGCCGCAGAAAAAACACTTCAGCTGGGAGGTAAGGTACTTACGTTATCAGATTCTTCAGGTTATATATACGACCAAGAGGGCATACATAAAGAGAAGTTGACCTATATTATGGAATTAAAAAATGTGAAACGAGGTAGAATCAGTGAATACGTTAAAAAATATCCTAATGCCATATTTGTTGAGGGCAAAACACCTTGGGAAGTAGTTTGCGATATTGCATTGCCCTGTGCAACACAAAACGAACTTAATGGTAACGACGCAAAAATATTACTAAAAAATGGATGTATATGTGTTAGTGAAGGCGCCAATATGCCTTCCACAAATGAAGCCATATTAGAGTTTCATAAAGCTAAAATTTTATTTGCTCCAGGCAAAGCTTCAAACGCTGGTGGTGTTGCAACCTCTGGATTGGAAATGACCCAAAATTCATTGAAATATAATTGGTCAAGAGAAGAAGTGGACAAAAAACTTAAAGAGATTATGGTTGATATCCATGAATCTTGTATTGCTTATGGCAGGCAAGATGATGGGTATGTTGATTATGTTAGAGGTGCCAATATCGCTGGATTTGTAAAAGTCGCAGATGCTATGTTAGCTCAAGGAGTGGTTTAAAAAGTTAGACTTTTTTAATAGAAGCTCCTGTAGTGATACAGGAGCTTTTTTATTTGTATTTATATGATTATTAAAAAAAAGTCGTTTACAATAAATATATTTGGACACAATTATTGCATATGTTAAGGCATTTTACTGTAGTTTTTTTTCTAATAACTTCTTTTATAGTATCAGCTCAAGATTATTCATCACTTTGGGAAGGCTATTTTTCGTACTATAATATTAAAGATGTAAGTCAAGGCAACAATAAAATATTTGCCGCCTCTGAAAATGCCGTATTTAGCTATGACTTGACCAGCAACGAGTTGGCAAATATAACGACTATCAATGGATTGTCAGGTGAAACAATTACCAATATATTATATAGCGAGGTTTACCAGCTACTAATGATAGGTTATGAAAACGGCTTAATTGAAATCGTGTTTGATAATGATGACGAAGTGTTGTCGGTAGTTGATATTTTGGACAAAGAAACTATTGCTCCTAACCTGAAAAGGATAAATCACTTTAATGAATTTAATGGGCTGGTATATATTTCTACTAGTTATGGTATATCAGTTTATGACTTAGAGCGATTGGAATTTGTAGACACTTATTTTATTGGTTCAGGAGGAAGCCAAATAAAAATTAACCAAACTACGGTGTTTGGAGATTTTATTTATGCAGCTTGTGGCAATAGTAACGCGATAAAAAAGGCTTCTTTGCTAAATCCAAACTTAATTGATCACCAACAATGGCAAACTATAGGTGTTGGAGAATTTGTGGCGATACAAACTGTAGCAGATAAATTATATGCTGTAAGGTCAAATAGATTTTTCTATGAAATTGTAAATGATAATTTGGTCCAATTATTCACATACCAAGATTTGCCACAAGATACTAGAGAGGTTAACAATAATTTAATTGTTACAACAGTAAGAAATGTGTTTATTTACGATAGTGATTATAATTTAATGGCAACAGCGTCCATTAATCAAGAGTTCAACACCAGTTTTTCATCGGCAACAATTAATGGCGAACATGTTTATATTGGGACTTCGAGTTTTGGAGTTTTAAGGGCATTAATTTCAGATACAAATACGTATGAGGTGATTAGACCAGATGGCCCTTTGAGAAACAACGGGTTTAAAATTGAAGCAAGTTATAATAAGCTCTGGCTAACCTTTGGTGACTATGATATTTTTCATAATCCATTTCCATTAAGGCAATATGGTTTAAGCATTTATGAAGATGAAAAATGGCATAATATTCCCTATGATAGTTTGTTGACCGCAAGAAATTTAACCTATACTGCTGTTAATCCTTTCAATCCAAAGCAAGTATTTATTAGTGCAACAAATGACGGTCTTTTAGAACTGAACGACGATAAAGCTACCATATTATATAACCATACCAATAGTGGTTTGGAATCACTTGTATACCCAAACCTGCCAAACGAAAAAAGTATTAGGATTAGTGGTTCTCAATTTGATTCCAATGGCTTGCTTTGGACCATAACGGCAAGAATTGATAGCCCATTAAAATCATATAACCCCAGCACTAATCAATGGCGGTCTTTTAGTTTTGAGGAAGTTATCCCTGATGGTTATTCAGATGAATTTGGCTTTAGTGATTTGATTGTTGATAGAAATGGCACCAAATGGGTTGGGTGTTATAGAAATGGCGTTATAGGATTTAATGAGAATAATGGGAGCAAATCAATTAATAGGGTTTATAGTATAGAGCAAAACATGCCCACGGCTGTTGTTAAGTCTTTGGCGATGGACAACAGGGGTCAACTTTGGATAGGCACATTAAAAGGACTAAGAGTGTTGTATAACACCTCGAATTTTTTGAATGACCCTAACCCTGGGGTCAATGAAATAGTGATTCTTGACGATGGCATTCCGAAGGAGCTTTTATCCAACCAATATGTTACAGATATTAAGGTTGATGGCTCCAACAACAAATGGATAGGGACATTTGACTCTGGGCTGTTTTATTTTACGCCTGATGGACAAGCAACCATTTATCATTTTACGACCGATAATTCTCCATTACCTTCTAATACTATTAGCGATATCTCAATCGACTCACGAAGTGGAAAGGTTTATATTTCAACACCCAAAGGGCTCGTTTCTTTTTTATCTGGGGGTTCTAATGCCGAAGACGAATTATCAAATGCCTTTGTTTACCCAAATCCCGTTAGGCCTGAATACAATATTTTAGGGTTTAACGATTTAAACAATATCAATAACGGAGTAAAAATAAAAGGACTGACGGAAAATGTAAATATTAAGATCACAGATATTGAAGGCAATCTGGTGGCCGAAGCCCAGTCTCGAATCAATCAACGATCATCTCGCGCCAATTATAATTTCGCCATCGATGGAGGTACCGCTATTTGGAACGGTAAAAACCTAGCTAACCATATTGTGGCTTCGGGTGTTTATTTAATTTTAATATCTGATCTGGATTCCTTTGAAACAAAGGTTTTGAAACTGGCAATAATTAGATGATTAATTACCATAAACCATGCTGGTAAAAACAAATGCCATTGTTCTTTCAAAACTAAAATATCGCGATAACGATTTAATAGTAAAGTGCTATACAAAACAAAGGGGTATTGTCAGTTATCTTATTCGCGGCGTCCTAAAATCCCAGAAAGGAAATGCAAGAGCCGTATATTTTCAACCTTTATCTTTAGTGTTGATAGACGAAAATTTTAGAGCAAATCATTCGCTTCAAAGTATCCAAGAAGTCAGGTTGGATTATCTTTACAAAACACTCCATACCGATGTTTTAAAAAGTGCCATTGTGATGTTTTTGTCCGAAGTGCTTTCGTCCGTTCTTAAAGAAGAAGAACAGAACGAACCCATGTATTTTTATATTGAAGACAGCCTACATTGGCTAGATCAAGAAACTGAATTTTCAAATTTTCATTTGTTGTTTCTAGTCCAACTAACAAAGTACCTAGGATTTTATCCAGATGATCAAAATAAAACCAATGCGTACTTTAATTTAAGCAATGGCTTATTTGAATTTAAAAAAGATCCATTTTATTCAGTTTCAGGTGAAAATTTAGCGATTCTAAAACAGATGTTAGGCATAAATTTTGATAGGCTTAATACGGTTAAATTAAATTCAAAACAACGGCAATCCTTTTTAAACATGTTATTGCTTTATTTTGAATTACATTTGGGCGATTTTAAAAAACCAAAATCACTCCAAATATTTAACCAGGTATTTAATTAACAACCAACAGCCAATCAATTAAAATGAAAATTAAGTTCCTACTGGTATTGATATGCCTATTTAGCGCACCATTGTTGGAGGCCCAACAAGTAAAAGTGCTAGAAGCACATACACAAACCCCAATTTCTGGAGTTGCAATTTACAATGTTAAAAAGTCAAAAACGGTAGTTACTAATCTAGACGGGGAAGCTTCCTTGGAGGTATTTAATTCCAACGAAACACTTTATTTTCTACATGCCTCATATGAGTTTAAGTCCTTAAAAAAATCTATAGTTGCTGCAAATAGTAATGTTGTGTATTTAGAAATAAAAGTGGAGGATTTACGGGAAATCGTTATTTCAGCTTCAAAATTTGAACAGAACAAAAATGAAATTGCACAAAAAATAATCAATATTGATGCTCAGGAAATTCAATTTTCAAATCCACAAACCAGCGCCGATTTATTAGAGAGTTCTGGTAATGTGTATATCCAAAAAAGTCAACTTGGTGGCGGTAGCCCAATGATTCGGGGGTTTTCAACCAATAGGCTTTTGATTACCATTGATGGCGTAAGGATGAACAATGCCATTTTTAGAGGGGGAAATTTGCAAAATGTGATTTCCATTGATCCTTTTACAATTCACAATACCGAGATTGTCCTGGGTGCCGGATCCGTGGTCTACGGGAGTGATGCTGTTGGTGGCGTGATGAGTTTCTATACCCAAAGGCCTCAAAAGTCCTATAAAGATTCTTTATATTTTAAGGCTAATGCACTCATGCGATACGCGTCTGCCAATTCTGAAAAAACCGGACATGTAGATTTTAATTTCGGTTTAAAAAAGTGGGGCTTTTTAAGTAGCATTAGTTATACAGATTTTGACGATTTGCGAATGGGAAGTCATGGTCCTGATGATTATTTAAGACCAGAATATGTTAAAACGGTTAACGGGGAAGACTTCATTGTTGAAAATAATAACTCCTTAATCCAAAGGCCAACGGGTTACGATCAGATTAACTTTATGCAAAAAGCACATTATGCACCTGAAGATAATTTAAGCTTCGATTTAGGCCTTTTTTATAGCTCAACATCCGATTATTCAAGGTACGATCGACTTATTAGGTACCGCCTCAATACACTCCGTTCAGCAGAATGGAATTATGGTCCGCAACGTTGGTTTATGGGCAACCTTCAACTCACCAAATTAAGCAGTAAGTCTAATTTATATGATAAGGTTAAAGTTACTTTGGCGTATCAAAATTTTCAGGAAAGTAGATATGACAGGGATTTTCAATCTGAAACTCGAAATATTAGGGAAGAGACTGTAGACGCTTTTTCTTTTAATGCCGATTTAGAAAAACAATTGAGCCTCAAAACCGAACTATTTTATGGTGTGGAATACTTATATAATAAAGTGTATTCGACAGGCGGTGAAGCAAATGTTTTAAACAATACATCAATATCTGCAGTTTCAAGATACCCTAATGATTCAGATTGGGAATCCATTGCAGCTTATATGAGCATTAAATATAAACCTAATTCGAAATTTGTTTTTCAGTCGGGCTTAAGGTATAATCATATTCTTATACATGCCAATTTCACTGAAAATAATCAGTATCTAAACCTGCCTTTTGATAAAGCTTCCATAAATGCTGGGGCATTCACAGGTACTGCTGGCATAAGTTGGTTACCCAGCGATTTAGTGCAATGGAAATTAAATGCATCGTCGGCATTTAGGGCACCAAATATTGATGACGTAGGTAAGGTATTCGATTCTGAACCGGGTTCTGTGGTAGTCCCCAATAACAATCTTAAGCCTGAATATGCCTATGGTGGTGAACTTGGTTTAAAGCTTAATTTTGATGATGTTTTTGTTGTCGATATGGCCACCTATTACACATTTTTGGATAATGCCTTGGTAAGAAGGGATTACTCTATAAACGGCCAAACGGAATTAATATATGATGGAGAATTGAGTAATGTGCAAGCCATACAAAATGCGTCTAAAGCCTGGATTTATGGATTTGAAGTAGGAATCCAAGCGAATTTTTCTAAAACATTGAAATTAACCTCACGATACAATATTATTGGCGGTACCGAAGAAGAAAATGGTATTGAAATGCCTGTAAGACATGCAGCACCAAATTTTGGAAATACCCATCTTGTTTGGCGAAAAAATAAATTTCAATTTGATGCATTTGTGGAATATAATAATGAATTGTCGTTTAACCAATTAGCACCTTCCGAAATCGAAAAGGATTATATCTATGCGCTGGATAGTAACGGTAACCCTTATGCTCCTTCATGGTATACTCTTAATTTAAGAACCCAATATCAGTTCACTGACACCGCTACAATAACAGCTAGTTTAGAGAATATAACCGACCAGCGATATAAAACCTACTCTTCGGGGATTGCTTCACCAGGTAGAAATTTGATACTCTCCTTAAAATATAGTTTGTAGACTAAAAAATTATCTTCTTTTAACCGTTCTCTTGGTTATGATTTGCCCATTGGACAATTCAATTTTTGCAATATAAGTAGATTGGCTTAAATTGGAAAGTGAATAAATTTCAGAAGGACTTGTGCCTTTTAATTGATACAAGGTCCTACCCAAAATATCTATAATCTTAACAGAATTAATATTGAGATCACTATTGGTATTGATTTGAACTCGCCCATCCTTAAGTTCAATAATAGTGAGGATATTTGAGTTCATTTGGGCTTCCTTATCGGATAAGGTTTCAGATTGGAACACAAGTTCAAAACGATCCTTAAATTCTCCAACCTCAGAAGTAAAACTATAATCTGATTCTGATAAATTATGAACAATATTCATTCCATTGTCCTTTAAATAAATGGGGTTTGACGACAAAAAGTCCCCTTCAACTTTTTCAATGGCTAAGGTATAAACTGTGGCTACATCTATGGAGGTGTCAAACCCTAAGGGAATCACTTCGGTAAAATCTAAGCTATTCTTGTATTTCCCTTGGATGGCAAACTTTTTATCCACGCCGGAGATTAAGGTATAAATAGACGAAAATAATTCCGATGACAAATTACGTGGAGTGTCATAGGCCATCCCATCATCATTGTTAGTCGCATAGTCCACATAACCAACAGCAATTTGGTTAAACACGCCATTATCGCTGGTCAAGTTGACCCAAAGCTTATTGGGTTGTTTTTTGTTATTGGATGAGCTGCCTCCAGAAGTTCTAAAAAATTGACTATTATCAGTTGTTCCTTTAACCCTCATACTGTTGTTAAAAGTCACGGTTCCTTGATAGATGGGGTCGGGGGAACTCGAAAATAGATTACCTGGAGCTGGGCTATTGGCGTACGCCATAAAAAAAGATTGTCCCGACGGAATGTATCTGCTTGGATTAACACCGTCACCACCTGCAGTTTGCATAGTCCAATTG
>JBBKXS010000110.1:0-3111 GCA_037969605.1 Flavobacteriaceae bacterium | reverse complement strand
CTTCCAAATAAATCACCAACCACATTCATACCAATCATTAAATGGCCTTCAATCACTTCAATAGGCTTTGAAACCGATATTCTAGCCTCTTCAACATCTTCAATTATAAATGCATCTATACCCTTTACCAAACTATGAGTAATTCTGTCCTGCAAAGCATCATTTCGCCATTCCTGAATAGAAACTTCAATATCTTTTTTATGGTCCTTTACAGTTTCGGCATAATCCAATAAACGTTCGGTGGCATCATCCCGCCTATCAAACAATACGTCTTCAACACGCTCCAATAAATCTTTATTGATTTCATCATATACCTCTAACATCGCGGGATTGACAATGCCCAGGTTCATACCATGTTGAATGGCATGGTATAAAAAAGATGAGTGCATGGCTTCTCTAACCGTATCATTGCCACGGAACGAAAATGACACATTGCTTACTCCGCCTGATACATTGGCAAAAGGAAGATTTTCTCGAATCCATTTTGTGGCATTGAAAAAATCCATGGCATTTTTACGATGCTCTTCCATTCCCGTGGCCACTGGGAAAATATTAGGATCGAAAATGATATCCTGTGGCGGAAATTTGACTTTATCAACTAAAATATCATAGCAACGCTTACAAATTTCAATGCGTCTTTGGTAGGTATCTGCTTGTCCGTTTTCATCAAAGGCCATTACAACAACCGCTGCTCCATATCGCTTTACTAATTTGGCGTGATGAATGAAAGCTGCTTCCCCTTCCTTTAAACTAATAGAATTCACAACACATTTTCCCTGCACCACTCTTAAGCCAGCCTCAATAATCTCCCATTTGGAGCTATCGATCATGATTGGTATTCGAGATATATCAGGTTCAGATGCTATGAGGTTCAAGAATGTAGTCATGGCATATACACCATCCAACATACCTTCATCCATATTGACATCCAAAATTTGTGCACCCCCTTCTACTTGATGGCGTGCCACTTCAAGGGCTTCATTATATTTTTCTTCCTTAATCAGGCGCAAAAACTTTCTAGAGCCCGTAACATTGGTACGTTCTCCAACATTAATGAAATTACTTTCTGGAGTTACAACCAGAGGCTCTAATCCTGAAAGCGTTAAATATTTATTTGAATTACTTTTGCTCATCAAACCGCGACTTCTATTTTTCTAGGTTCATAATGTTTAGCAACATCGGCAATTGCTTTGATATGTTCAGGTGTTGTCCCACAACAGCCTCCAATGATGTTGATCAATCCATCTTTTAAATAATCTTCAATATACTTTTGCATTTCAGCTGCAGATTGATCATATTCTCCAAATGCATTGGGTAATCCAGCATTTGGATGCGCCGATGTGTAAAATTCCGTTTCGTGGGATAATCGTTGTAAATAAGGCTTTAATTGTTCGGCTCCCAAAGCACAATTGAAACCCACACTTAATAATGGAATATGAGATATTGAAGTCAAAAAAGCCTCAACGGTCTGTCCAGATAAGGTTCTTCCGGAAGCATCGGTAATCGTTCCAGAGACCATTATTGGGATATCTAAATTTCGTTCTTCCTTAACTTGCTCTATTGCAAACAATGCCGCTTTAGCATTGAGTGTGTCAAAAATGGTTTCAACCAAAAGCAAATCCACACCACCATCAATTAATGCTTCCACTTGCTGTTTGTAGGCAACCCGTAATTCTTCAAAAGTAATGGCACGATATTCCGGTCTATTAACGTCTGGGGATAAACTTGCCGTTTTATTGGTTGGCCCAATGCTTCCTGCCACAAATCTTGGCTTTGAAGGATTGGCTTTTGTAAATTCTTCAGCGACTTGTTTTGCAATTTTAGCCGATTCAAAATTAAGCTCGTAAACCAACTCTTCCAGGTTATAATCGGACATCCCAATGGTTGTTCCTGAAAAGGTATTGGTCTCAACAATATCTGCACCTGCCTCGAAATATTTACGATGGACTTCTGCAATGGCCTTAGGCTGGGTGATGGATAACAAATCGTTATTTCCTTTTAAAGATGTTGGATACTCTTTAAAACGCTCACCTCTAAAATCTTCTTCAGAAAAATTATAACGCTGGAGCATAGTTCCCATGGCGCCATCGAGTACTAAAATACGTTGCTGTAAAATGTTATTTATATTTGACATCTTTTATAATTTATATTAAAATGTCATCAGGAAAGTAAAGAGAATTACTTGTGGTTATCTGTCTTGATGCTGAAGTAAGTTCGGCATAAAGTAGAATTTAGCACCTTCTTTTGAATAAAGGGTTGCCAAGGCTTCAACGGGTCTAATCCCTCTGCCTTTCGTGATAACATTCAATACGGTTATGAACTGTGGGCAAAATAACATAATAAATACATGATAACCAATTTTTAATCGAACAAATCTGAGGACATGTAACGATCTCCAATATCACAAATGACCGCTACAATAATTCCCTTCTCTAAAGTATCTGCAATTTTAAGTGCAGAAGCAACAGCACCACCACTACTCATTCCTGCAAAAACACCTTCCTCTTTTGCTAATCGGTTTGCCATATCTCGCGCTTCTTCTTCACTCACTTCCAAAATTTCATCCACTTTAGAGCGATCAAAAAATTTGGGCAAATAGGCTTCTGGCCATTTCCTAATCCCTGGAATTTTTGCATCATCTTTAGGTTGAGCTCCAATAATCTGGATTTCTTTATTTTTTTCCTTCAAATAAGTAGACACGCCCATTATAGTTCCCGTAGTTCCCATGGCGGATACAAAATGGGTTACTTCACCCTTAGTGTCTTTCCAAATTTCTGGCCCAGTGGTTTTATAATGTGCCTTCCAGTTATCATCATTTGCGAATTGATTCAAGATGAAATAGCCTTTTCCCTCATGCATTTGTATTGCTAAATCACGAGAACCTTCTATACCGTCATCTTGGGGTGTTAAAATCAACTCTGCACCATAGGCTCTCATGGTTTTTGCACGTTCTTCCGTTGAGTTTTCTGGCATGATTAGGATCATATTTAAGCCAAAAAGTTGGGCAATAAAGGCCAACGCAATTCCTGTGTTTCCACTCGTAGCCTCAACCAAAGTGTCCCCTTTTTTAATATCACCACGTTTTAGAGCTTCATTGATCATGTTAAACGC
>JBBKXS010000109.1:0-9128 GCA_037969605.1 Flavobacteriaceae bacterium | reverse complement strand
AAATAGAAAAGGATAAAAATCTATTACTGCAGGGAAATTATAAAGGTTTAAGTATTCTGGAAAAAGTTGGCAATCGGTGGCAATTTAGAAATAGTATTGTGGGGTTTGAAGTTCCAAGTAGATTTTTCGAATTCATAAATAATAATCAAATATTGGTAAATCATGATATAAAAGGAATTTTTAAATTAACTCTTGATGATGGGTATAATAAAGTATTAAATCAGGAAAATGAAGATTCTCACGGGCCAGGATCAAGTTTAGTTACCTATAACAATACTATAATTCATTCTTCTAATTTTAGCCAGGAGATTCTTAACTATGATATAGAAAATCATAAGTTTTTAAAAGATTCTGTATTAACCAACAATTTTTATGGTGAGAACAATAGCATTTTAGGTATTCTAATTTCAGATTCAGATTCAAATAAACTTTGGGGCTTTTCAGACCGAAACATTATATATATTTCGCCAGGGAAATTTAGCGATAAGCCAGTGGAAATTAAAATCCCCATATCAACTTTTTTTAGAAGAAATCTTGGAGTTCTAGGCTTTGAGAATTTAACTTATTTAGAAGACGAACAGTTCTTAATAGGAGCATCCAATGGTTATTCAATCATGAACTTAGCTAAATTAAAACCGGAAGAATACGCTATTAAGATTAATTCAATTAAATTAGAATTTCCAAATTCAAATCCGGTAAAAGTTTCATTAATAAATAACCATGAATTCAAGGCGAATGAAAACAATATTGATTTTTCATTCAGTGTTCCTAATTTTGATAAGTTCACAGATGTAGAATATCAATATCAATTAAAAGGTATTTATGACGACTGGAGTTTATGGATTAGTGAACCTCATGTTTTATTTAATAATTTGCCTTTTGGCGATTATACCTTTAATGTTAAGGCAAAAGTGGGAAATAAAATCACAAATAATGTAGCTTCTTATAGTTTTAATATTGATAGGCCCTTGCTGCTTTCCAATGTTTTTATTTTTGTTTATACATTAATAATTATACTCTTTTCGTTAATGATGCATAACATCTATAAGCGGTATTATAAAAAACAACGAGAAAAGCTGTTAAAAGAGACTGAACGTGAATTGGAACGGAAAGAGCTGGAAAATAAGGAACAATTGACGAGGCATAAAAATGAAAAACTCCGGCAAGATATTGAAAATAAAAATAGAGAATTGGCTATTTCAACAATGAGTTTAATTAAGAAAAACGAATTTCTAAATAGTATAAAATCTGAACTCAAAGACAAAAATGATTCCAAAAGTTTAAATCCTATCATAAAAATAATTGATAAAAACATTAACAATACTGATGACTGGAAATTTTTTCAAGAAGCCTTCAACAATGCTGATAAGGATTTTCTTAAAAAGGTAAAATCCAAACATCAAGATTTAACACCTAACGACTTAAGGTTATGCGCCTATTTAAGGCTCAATCTTTCTTCAAAAGAAATAGCACCTTTGTTAAATATTTCACCAAGAAGTGTAGAAGTAAAACGGTATCGTTTACGTAAAAAAATGGAATTAGACCATGATGACAGTTTAACTAATTACATTTTGGAGATCTAACACCTCAACATTTTAACATTTCAACTATACATTACCACAACATCTATCTTTTTTGAATATAAAAATGCATGGATTTGGTTTTTTTTGAAATGTCATAATCCTATATTTTACCTATGTATTTTATGAATTCATTAATAAAATATATCTTTTTTTAAATTGTATATTTTTTGTAGTGTTCGTTTCTGAGGTATTCTTAAATAGGTAGCATAAGTTTGTTGTCAAAGTTTTAAACTATGACTATGAATACAAAAATTCTAATGTTCTTATTTTTATTTGCTGCAACATTTAGTTTTTCTCAAAATTTGGATGTTAGCGGTACGGTTACAGATCAGGCTGGAGTGCCATTACCGGGAGTAAATATTATTATCAAGGGTACATCCAAAGGTGCAACCACTGATTTTGATGGTAATTTTTCACTAAATGATGTACCAATTCGTTCCGTTTTAGTTTTTTCCTATTTGGGATTTCAATCTCAAGAAATTACAATTTCTAACCAAAACTCTTTAAATATTACTTTACAAGAAGATGCAGAAGCACTTAATGAAGTTGTTATTATTGGTTATGGTGCCCAGAAAAGGAAAGATGTTACCGGAGCGATTTCAATCATTAATTCTGAAACTTTAGAGGAATTAAGACCAATAGATGCGGCTCAAGCATTACAGGGCACATCGGCCGGGGTTTCTGTTACAGCACCTTCAGGTTCACCTGGTGGAGGTTATAATATCTTAATTCGTGGAATAAGTTCAAATGGCAATAATGGTCCTTTAGTAATTATTGATGGTTACAAAGGGGATCTAAATACCATTAACCCAAGTGATATTGAATCGTTCTCCATTTTAAAGGATGCCCAGGCGGCTATTTATGGTATTGAAGGTGCCAATGGGGTTGTTTTGGTAACCACCAAAATTGGCAAAAAAAATACAGTGGCCAAAATATCTTATGATGGATATACTGGAATTCAAGAAACCACACGCCAGTTACCTTATTTGAACGCAACTGAATATGCATTAATATTAAATGAAAGTTATGCTGCAAATGGCAACGCTTTACCGTTTCCTGATGTTAGTGGACTAGGCGTTGGTACCGATTGGCAAGAACAGCTTTTTGATACTGCACCTATGACAAGCCATAATATTGCAGTTATGGGTGGTGGCGATAAAAGCACCTATTACTTCGGTGGTTCAGTTTTACAACAAGATGGTATCATTTCTAGTGATAAGTCTAATTTTCAAAGAGCCAATCTTAAAATTAAAATAGGTTTTGACATTAATGAAAAACTTAAGTTCACAACCTCAGCAAACTATTTTAATAATAAAAGAAAAGCAATTGGCGAGAATGCCTTAGGGACACCATTGTTCAATGCTCTGAATTATTCTCCTACCTACAGTTTGGATCAAGAAGATGTATCAGGCTTTTTGGGAAATGAAGTCATCAATCCATTATCTCAAATAGCAAACACCTATAACAACTATAATGGTAATTCCATTGAAGGTACTTTTCAATTAGAATATAAACCAATTGAAGGATTGACTATCACATCGCGAATTGGTGTTAAAACCTATAATGATAAAGGCAAATCTTTTTCTCCAATTGTGAATTATGGTTCTGGAAAAGTCTTTAATACAGATAGAAGTACCGTAAATCAAAGCAGAAATACCTATAACACATACACATGGGAAACATTTGCCAATTACAGCAAAACATTTTTTGAAAATCATAACACCACCTTTACTTTAGGAACCAGTGCCCAAAGAGATTGGGGAGATGGCCTAAATGCTACAGGATTTGATGTTCCTAACAATTCTTGGGAATTTGCTGATATTTCATTGGCAAACGGTTTAAGTGAGGCAAAATCAACAGGATCTTATATTTATGATAATAGATTATCATCATATTTTGCAAGACTTCAATACGATTTTAAAGGAAAGTATCTTTTATCGGCACTTGTTCGTAGAGATGGAGCTTCAGATTTTGCACCTCAAAATAGAACAGATTATTTTTCTTCTGTTACAGCAGGTTGGAAAGTGTCTGACGAGAACTTTTTGAAAGATTCCAAAACAATTAACTTCTTAAAATTAAGAGGAAGTTATGGCAACTTAGGTAATAATGCAGGTGGAGATTTATATAGAGCTCTATTAAATGGTGAAGCTACCTATGTATTTGATGGAGCTTTAGTTTCAGGAGTTGCAACGGGTAGAATTCCAACTCCAGACACTGTATGGGAATCCGCTGAAAAGTTGGATATTGGTTTGGATATAAACTTGTTCAATAATAAAGTTGAAATCACTACAGATTATTTTATAGAAGACCGAAATAGATTGTTGATAAGTAATTTACCAGTTTCTGGTATTGTTGGGGCATCAGCTCCTGGTGCTGGACTTCCTACAACCAACGCAGGTTCTACAAGAAATAAAGGAATTGAATTTTTTATCAATTATAAAGAAGAACTTTCCAAAAATTTATCTTTCGGAATCAGCTATAATGTGACGAAAATTGATGGTGAAGTTACGGCCGTTAAGGATGATATTATTTCAGAAGGAGGAAGCTTTAGCGTTGGTCAACCAGCAATTGCCAGACTTGAAGTGGGTCAACCAATAGGGTATTTCTACGGATTAAAAACAGATGGAATTTTTCAAAATCAAGCTGAAATTGACGCAGCGCCGTCACAGACAGGATTGGGGTCTGCAACCGCACCTGGAGATTTTCGTTTTGTTGACACTAATGGAGATGGTGTGATAACAATTAATGATAGAACTTATTTAGGCAAGCCTCAGCCAGATTATATTATGGGATTGAACCTTAGTTTTGACTATAGAAACTTTGATTTTAGAACCTATATGTATTCTGAAATTGGTAAGGAAACCGTTAGAAACTACGAACGTGACCAACCTAATGTAAACCGACTAAATCTATACTTAAATAGATGGACTGGTGACGGAACTAGTAATTCAGTACCAAGAACAACCATTGGAGGAACGAACAATAAATTGTTTTCAGATTTTTATGTAGAAAATTCTTCATTTTTAAGGGTTCAAAACATTCAGTTGGGGTATTCTTTACCAAAAGAAGTAATTGAAAAATTAGGAATTAGTAAATTTAGAATATACGCTTCAGTGAACAATGCGTTCACTTTAACTAAATATCGAGGATATGATCCTGCAGCCACAAATGGTTCTGCAATTGGAGGCGGAATAGATTATGGTTTTTATCCAATTTCTAGACAATATATATTAGGCTTAAACCTATCACTTTAAAAAAATAGCGATATGAAAAATTATTTAAATAAAATCACAAAAACGCTCTTAACCTTAATCACAGTAATGATTACTAATTCATGTGGAGATCCTTATCTTGAGGAAGTTGATCGATATAGCATAGATTCGGAAAGCTATTTTAATTCTGAAACCGATTATTATAATGCGTTAATTGGAGCCTACGATTTATTGCAGGCAACCTATGTGAATGTCATGTTGGGTGAAATTGCATCCGACAATACATTGGCGGGTGGTGAAAGTCCAACTGATGTTATAGGTTTTCAACAAATTGATGACATGATCCACACACCTGTAAATAGTAATTTAAGAGACATCTGGAACTGGATGTATGCAGGTGTAAACAGAGCCAATTTTCTACTGGAGTTCCAAGATAAAACAGATTTTGTAGGCAAAGAAATCATCATAGGAGAAGCACGTTTTTTAAGAGCCTATTATTATTTTGAATTGGTAAAATGGTTTGGCCCTATCCCAATCAAAGAAACCAGATTTGAAATTGGTGATGAAACTACCATTCCGAGGTCACCGGTTTCTGAAGTCTATGCTTTAATTGAAGCAGATTTAAAGTATGCCGTTAATAATTTGAGCTACTCAGCACCTCAAGTGGGAAGAGTAACAAAAGGTGCTGCACAAGCATTGCTGGGAAAAGTCTATTTATACTGGTCTTCAGAACCAAATGTTGATAAATTTTCCGAAGCAGCCACCGTATTGGATAACTTAATTGCCAATGGCCCTTATGATTTAGTGACCGATTATAATACCATTTTTGAAAATGCAGGAGAAAATGGAATAGAATCCGTTTTTGAAGTGCAATATACCGATGCCGAAGGTGCAGGATTTGGTTGTTTGCAATGTAGTGAGGGAAATGTTGCCGTTGGTTTTAACGGCATTAGAAATTACTCTGGACCAGTATTTGACTCCGGTTTTAGTTTTAACGTCCCAACACAGGATGTTGTTGATGAATTTGAAGCTGGGGACTTGCGTAAAGAGGTGGCAATTTTGGATATTGATGCTTGGGCTTTACAAACAAGTGCAACTTTTGGAATAGGGAATGAACATACGGGATATTATAACCGAAAATATATTGCCCGTAAAGGCGATTTAAATACAGGTGACCAAAACCTCACAAACCCAAATAATTATAGAGCCATTCGTTTTGCTGATGTGTTGTTAATGGCTGCTGAAGCGTATAGACGCGGTAATATTGATGATACTAAAGCATTGCAATATTTAAATAGGGTCAGGGCACGAGCGTTTGGAAATACCAATCATGACGTTACAGCAACGGGAGATGCACTTACTGAAGCCATTGCACACGAACGACGTGTTGAATTGGTTGGTGAAGGCCATCGTTTTTTCGATTTGGTCAGAACAGGAAAAGGAACATTGATTCCAGGTTTTACAGCAAATAAAAATGAAGTATTTCCTATACCTTTTGAAGAAATTCAATTTTCAAATGGCAATTGGGCACAAAATCCTAATTATTAAAAAAGAAAATCTATGAAAATAATTAAGCAAACATTGAAATTATGTCTTTTAGCTCTAATAGCTTTTAGTTGCTCACAAGACGATATGAATACAGATTATGTTAATGAAATTGCTGCTCCGTCAAATGTTTCAGCTGCAGTACGCGTTACTCAAGATAATACAGGACTTGTAACCATTACACCCTTAGGGCAAGGCGTGGTAAACTTCAATGTTAATTTTGGTGATGGTTCTAATCTTGCTGAGGGCATAATTCCAGGTAAAAGTGCGACACATACATATGCTGAAGGAACCTATGAAGCCACAATTATTGCAAAGGGATTGAATGGTTTATCTACTGCAGTTACACAAAGTATCGTTGTATCGTTTAAAGCACCCGAAAATTTGGTGGTCACCATTGAAAACGATGCGGCTATTTCTAAAAAGGTAAATGTAACCGTAACCGCAGATTATGCACTTTCTTATGAAGTTTATTTTGGAGAACCAGGAAATGATACTCCTGTTACAGCTAATATTGGAGAAGTAGCTTCCTATCGATATCAAGATGCAGGGACCTATACCATTAGGATTGTGGTAATGAGTGCCGCTATTGAAACTGCTGAATATAGTGTAGAGTTTGAAGTAACAGCTATTTTACAACCGCTTGCTTCTGCACCTGCACCACCGTATAGAAACCCTTCTGACGTGATTTCTGTTTTTAGTGCAGCATACACAAATATAGGCGTTGATTATTTTCCAGATTGGGGTCAAGCAGGTCAAGGCAGTGGATGGACCATGTTTGATTTAAATGGAGATGAAATGTTACAATACATCAACTTAAGTTATCAAGGAAATCAGTTTGATGCTCCGGTAAATGTAACGGCCATGGAATATATCCATATGGATGTTTGGACCGCAAGTGAAGGCTTACAGATGGAAACGTCACTTATTAGTCTAACAAATGGTGAAAAACCAGTTTGGAGCGATTTAACTGCAAATGAATGGACCAGTATAGACATTCCTATCTCAGCCTTTACCGACCAAGGGTTGACGGTGGCAGATATTCATCAATTAAAATATGTTGCGGAGCCATGGGCGGCAGGTACGGTATTTATTGATAATATTTACTTTTACAAGTCACCTTCTTCAACTCAAACAGGAGTTGTGGGTACATGGAAAATAGCACCAGAAGCTGGGTCATTAAGAGTAGGGCCAGCACCTGGAGATGGACAATGGTGGTCAATTGATGCCGCTGGGGTAGTCCAAAGAGCTTGTTTTTATGATGACACCTATGTATTCAATTCAAATGGTTCTTTCAGCAATATTTTAGGTACGGATACTTGGATAGAAGGCTGGCAAGGAGGAGGTGATGCTTGTGGCGCACCAGTAGCTCCTTATGATGGAACAGCTTCTGCAACTTATACTTATGATGAAAATGCTGGTACGGTGACAGTTAATGGAACAGGCGCATACTTAGGAATTCCTAAAGCAAACAATGCCGGAGAATTGCCAAATGTAGCAGTTCCTTCGTCGATAACTTATAATATTACACTTTCGAATAATGATACTAGAATGACCCTTATCATAGAGGCAGGTGCAGGCGTGTTTTGGACATTTGAATTAGTTAGGGACAATGCACCTTCTCTCTATGAGGGCACTTGGAAAATTGCTCCAATTGCAGGATCGTTACGAGTTGGACCAGCTCCTGGTGACGGGCAATGGTGGTCCATTGATGCTGCTGGTGTTAGCCAAAGAGCCTGTTTTTATGATGATGAATTTGTATTTGGGGCAGACGGTTCATTTAACAACATACTTGGGTCACAAACTTGGATAGAAGGATGGCAAGGTGGAGGTGATGCGTGTGGCACACCAGTAGCACCTTATGATGGAACCGCCTCAGCTACTTATACCTACGATAGTAATACAGTTACTATTAATGGTACGGGCGCATATTTAGGAATTCCAAAAGCAAACAATTCAGGAGAATTACCCAATGTCGCTGTGCCAAACTCTATAACCTATGATGTCACGTTTTCAAATAATAATACAAGAATGACACTCATTATTGAAGCTGGAGCAGGAGTATTTTGGACCTTTGAACTTGATAAGCAATAATTGAATAATAACAAATTATAAATATGAAAACATTAAGATATTATATAGGAATGATTATTTCGATGGGGCTATTATTTACCAGCTGTCAAGATGATGATAATTCTATTGGAGAGATTATTGCACCTTCCAATGTAACAATTTCAGCAGAAGTTGTTGGTGCTGATGCTGCGAATCCAAATGGCGATGGCAGTGGATTGGTTAATATTAAGGCAACTGCCGACAACGTAATCAGTTATAAATTTGACTTCGGTGATGGTTTGAGTCAGGTCGCACCTTCAGGAGAGGTAATACACCGTTTCAGTATAGTCGGTACAAATACATTTACAATAGTAGTAAATGCTATTGGAACAGGAGGTTTATCTACAAGTACATCCATAAATGTTGATGTATTTAGCTCATTTGATGATCCTGAAACTAAACAATTTTTAACTGGTGGCTCCACAAGGACATGGTATCTTGCTGCAGCAGAACCTGCTCATTTAGGAGTTGGGCCTGCAAGAGATGGCATTGATGGAGACTGGTGGTATCCTAAGTGGTATGTTGCTCAACCTTTTGAAAAATGTGGAGATCCTGCAAGTGCATGTTTTTGTGATGATGAATTAACATTTTCAATTAATGGCAATGGACAAATCACATATCAACAAGATAATAATGGAGCAACATTTTTTAATGGAGCACATTCAGCAGTTGCTGG
>JBBKXS010000108.1:0-9534 GCA_037969605.1 Flavobacteriaceae bacterium | reverse complement strand
CTTAATATCATTGCTTCGTTAACTATCATGTTTACAGTGAGCAAAAAGTATCTGCATGCTATTTAAACTGATTGCTTCAATACATTCGCAATGACGTATGGTTTTAAAATAGTAACTTGTTATGTAAAAAGTTAATATTAAATTATAGTATATAAAAAATGAAAAATCCAATTATAAAACACCTGTCTTTAATAAGCGTCATCCTCCTTTTAAATGCCTGTGCGTCGCCCAAAAAAATAGTTTATTTTCAAGATATGGAAGGTATAACCGTTAACGATACGATATTAAACTTTGAACCCGTAATTCAATTTGGAGATATGTTATCCATCAATGTATCGGCCATTGAGGCAGAAGCAGCAATTCCTTTTAATTTATATGAAACCCCATTAATTAGTGGGAGTGTTGCCAATGCAAAACCATTAACGTACTTGGTAAATGCCGATGGTGCCATTAATTTCCCTGTTATTGGCACCCTAAAAGTAGGAGGCTTAACGACCAAACAAATTACGGAAAAGTTAACTATAGCCTTAGCCGATTATATTAAAAACCCAATCATAAATATTCGATTGACAAATTTTAAGGTAACCGTGTTAGGTGAAGTAAAAACGCCTGGATCTTTTACTGTGGCGAATGAGCGAATTACCATTATAGATGCCATTGGTTTGGCAGGCGATTTAACCATACATGGGCAACGGAAATCGGTATTGTTGATTCGCGAAATACAGGGGAAAAGAGCTTTTGTAACGATTGATTTAACCAATAAAGAATTGTTTAATTCGCCTTATTATTATTTAGCACAAAATGATGCCATCTATGTAGCACCAAATAAAACTCAAGTTAATGCATCTGCCGTTGGGACCAATACAGGGGTCATCGTGTCATCTGCATCCTTATTAATTGCGTTAATTGCACTCATATTACGATAAATATTATTCATTATGCAGGAAAAAAATCCTTTAGATTTTATGTTTTTAGATGAAGAACCCGTTAATTACCGTGAAGCCATCGAAAAATATGTGTTGCGATGGCACTGGTTTGTGCTTGGTGTTATTATTACCTTATTAGGGGCCTTTATCTATTTACGATATACACCCCAACAATATGAAGTTGCATCCACCATTTTAATTGATGATAAAGATACCAGTGAAATGCCTTCAGAACTATCAGCTTTTGAAGATTTAGGATTGTTGGGCAACAACAAGAAATCGATAGATAATGAGATTGGATTATTAAAGTCACGCAGTTTAATGGACCGCGTTGTAAAAGATCTAGAAATAAACGTTAGTTATTTTACTCAAGGCAGGGTTCGCACATCGGAATTATATAAAAATAGTCTTCCATTTAAAATTAACTTTTTTTCGAAAGATTCTATTTTTTACCAGCGCGATACCACCTTTAGCATACAAGCTATTTCGGCAACTAATTTTATGTTAAAAAATAGTGATGGGACCATAATTACCGAACAAGTGTTTGGAAAAAATATTGTGACAGATTTTGGAGATATGACGGTAACACCCATGGCTATGAATTCAAAATACGTAAATAACGATATTGTAGTTAAAATTTTGCCTTTAAAAAAGGTTGTTGAAAATTTAAGAAATAGAGTACAGGTTGATTTATTGTATAAAAAATCGAGCTTAATAGAATTGCGGTTAAAAGCGCCTATTAAATTAAAAGCCGAAGACATTTTAAATGATTTAGTTAGGCAATACAATAAAGATGCTGTTGAAGATAAAAGCTTGATTGGTAATAACACCAATATATTTATTAATGAACGCCTGGCAGTTATAGAGAAGGATTTAACAAATGTAGATAAAGGCGTAGAGACATTTAAAACAACCAACAAATTAACCGATATTTCTTCAGAAGCCACGTTGGTACTAGAGAACAGTACTGAATTAGGAAAGAAAATTGTTGATTTACATACCCAATTAAAACTCGCCGATTATGTCATAGATTATGTTACCGACAATACCGAACAATTAATCCCTGCCAATTTAGGGTTAACGGATGGTGCTGTAAATTCTAATAGTGCTCGATATAATGAATTGCTCTTAGAGCGCAATCGTATTTTAAAAAGTTCGGGTAAAAAAAACCCGGTCATTATTAATTTAGATTCCCAACTGTTACAGTTAAGAGCAAGTATTGCTCAAGGCTTGGTAAATTTAAAATCATCGCTAAACATTGCTTTAAACGATGCAACCAATCAGGAAAACAAGTTGTATTCAAGAATTAATTCGGTGCCAAGACAAGAACGTGAATATAGGGACATACAACGGCAACAGCAAATTATTGAAACATTGTACCTGTATTTATTACAGAAACGGGAAGAAAATGCCATTTCGTTGGCGGTAACAGTACCCAATGCTAAAATAATAGACGTGGCAGATGGAAGTAATATCCCCATTTATCCAAAACGAAACATTACCTATATCGTTGCTTTACTATTAGGCTTAATAGTTCCTTTTATGGTATTTTATATCTTGTTTTTGCTCGATAATAAAGTACATACCAGTAAAGACATTGAAGCTGTAATAAAAGCCCCATTTATAGGCGATATTCCTAAAACTAAAATTGAACATAACGTAGTCGTTTCGGGCATCGATAATGGGAGTGTTGCAGAATCGTTCAGGATGCTGAGAACAAATATCAATTTTATGCTTTCCAACGTAAAGGCAGTATCAAAGACTATTTACGTTACCTCTACCCTACCAAATGAAGGGAAAACTTTTATAGCCATTAATTTAGCTGTTGTATTGTCTTTATCAAATAAAAAAGTATTGTTAATTGGATCGGATATGCGAAAACCAAAAATTGCTGAATATTTAAATTTGTCACAGTCGGATGTAGGATTATCACATTTTTTAGTAGATCCAAATTTACAGGTTCCGGATGTGATCGAACAGTTAAAAGAACACAATTTTGATATTATACAATCTGGAGTTATCCCTCCTAACCCTTCAGAGTTATTAATGAATGGTCGTTTTGATGAAGTCTTGGCTTATGGTAAGGAACATTATGATTATATAATCATGGATACTACTCCAGTAAATATGGTAACAGATACCTTATTATTAAGCCAGAATGCCGATTTATGTTTGTATGTGGTGAGAGCTAATTATTTGGATAAAAGAATGTTGGAAATACCTAAAAAGCTGTATACCGAGAAACGATTACCAAATATGGCAATTGTTTTAAACGACAGTGATTTAAAAAAAGGTTATGGCTATGGTTATGGTTATGGCTATGGGAATTCGGAACATAATATAAAAAAATCTTGGTGGGAAAAATTAAAAAAGCGATAATTTGTTGATAAATTAGTTTGTGGTTTGGTGAAGACCTAAGAATAATGACTTCATTCCAATGAGGAGGTCTACAAAAGTCAATACTAAATTGGCATTACCAAATCAAACAGTACTGGATAAAATGGTTATTGAAGAAAATGAATGTCGAACTATTAGGATCAATGATGTACTTAGGTTTATCTCACAGATAGACAATGGATTAAACAATAAAAAAAAGAGGACAATTTTCAAATTTTTTGAAATTGTCCTCTCTAGTGGAGTCGGAGAGATTGGCTTTCGCCTTGCTCTCCTTTCCAAAATTGCAAATGCAATTTATTGTCTTTGCAAGACCAACGTCTTAAAACAAAAAATCTGATCAAGTAAACTTGTCAGACTTTTATATTTTAATCCGCAAATACATTGCGCTTGATGTGGAGTCGGAGAGAATCGAACTCTCGTCCAAACAAGTAACCAAAGAGCTTTCTACACGTTTAGTTTTTTCATGGTTTTCGATTGCAAACTGATTAAAAACACTCTATTTGCAACTTAGCTCCTTTAGTTTCAATAGCGCATCAAAGCACTGCACTATCTATGTTAACTTTTACGATGCCCCAAATCTGACCGCCGCTAACCAAGGCTTTCAAGGGACATTCAGCTCTCCTGCCTAGCAGGACGAGGCTCATCTTACTTTATTTCAGATTAAGCAGCTAAAGCGTAGTTATTCTCGCCGTTTAAAGTTTGATCTAGCCTTTTACGTGTTTCAATGTCATTACACGACGTGCTTACCATTCAATTAATCTTGCTGTCAAAACCAGTCGACCCCGTAATTAATTTGTCACTTCGAGTGATTTTTAATTAAAAATCGTATCGAGAAGTGGGCGTTACCCTTTCGGGTCTGGCTTTCCGCTATATCTTTTGTAAACAAAAGGATGTCGCTTCAAATGCCATTTAAGTATTCACGAATTCCAATTTATCAAATTAAAAATCAATGAGTAATCCTTAACGCAGGTTGCAAAGTTATCAAAAAGTTTGGTTAACCCTACAAATCCTCTTATTTTCGTGCAAAATTATACCAGTCTTCAGTTAGCAGTCTTCAGTTAGCAAATTTTTACACTTTTTAGAAGAACATTCGTGAATTCGTGGCATATAAACTCAATAACTTGATAATCGGAAGTATGAAATTTGCCATCATAAGAGAACGCAAAAACCCACCTGATAGACGTGTTGTTTTTTCACCTACTGAACTTTTGAAAGTTCAAAAACAATTTCCTGCATCTATTTTTAAGGTTGAAAGCTCTGATATCCGCGTTTTTTCTGATAAAGCTTATAAAAGCAAAGGATTTGACGTTATTGGTGATATTTCAGATTGTGATGTTATGATTGGTGTAAAAGAAGTGCCTATAGAAGCCCTTATTCCAAATAAAAAATACTTCTTCTTTTCGCATACCATAAAAAAACAACCCTATAATAGAAAGTTGCTTAAGGCTATTTTAGAAAAGAATATTGAGCTTTATGATCATGAAACCATTGTAAATGCGCAAGGATTTCGGTTAATAGGTTTTGGTCGGTATGCGGGTATTGTGGGTACATATAATGGCTTTAGAGCTTGGGGTTTAAAATATGATTCCTGGACGCTTCCAAAAGCCAATGCATTACATGATCAATCGGCACTTATCGAAAAACTTGACCAAATAAAATTACCAACTATTAAGATATTACTTTCCGGAAGTGGAAAAGTGGCCCATGGTGCTCAAGAAATGTTGGATGGCATGCATATTAAGGAAGTTTCTGTTGAAGATTATTTATCCAAAACTTTTAATGAAGCGGTGTATTGCAAAATAGATGTCTTGGATTACAATAAGCGCAAAGATGGAAAAGTTTTAGATATGTTCGATTTTTTTGATCATCCAAAAGAATACGTTTCAGATTTTATGCGTTTTACTAAGGTAACCGACTTTTATATAGCAGGACATTTTTATGGCAATGGTGCTCCATATTTTTATACAAGGGACGATGTAAAGTCTCCAGAGTTTAATATTAAAGTGGTGGCCGATATAAGCTGTGATGTTGATGGCCCTGTAGCAACCACACTACGTGCTTCAACCATTGAAGACCCTTTTTATGGTTATGACCGACAAACCGAAAAGGAAGTTGATTATAGGGATGAAAACGCCATTGTTGTCATGGCAGTCGATAATTTACCATGTGAACTCCCAAAAGATGCGAGTGAAGGTTTTGGAGATATGTTTCTGGAGCATGTGATTCCAGCGTTTTTTAATAATGATAAAGATGGTGTTTTAGCTCGGGCTAAAATCACCGAAAACGGAAAACTTACGGATCGGTTTTCTTATTTACAGAATTATGTAGACGGTTTGGACTAACGTTTTAAATCCCTAGGCAAAATCTTATATTCTAAAATCAAAATTGAAATTATTCCTAGTGTGTAAGAAACTAAATCACTTATTTGAAATGTATTACCTAGTATGATATTAGTCATTGCATTGTTATGTAGATTGAGAAATTCAAGCAGATTAAAAAATTGTAAGAATTCAACAGAATAAGCGAAAAATAAAACGCCAATGGCTACATATTTAGGTTTGGCGTTGATAATACTTTTTATAAAGCAATACATAAGGATAACTACCAAAAAATCCCCAAAAGTAGAACGAATAAATCCGCTAGTTAAAAGCAGTGCTATTGCCACTTCAATGAGCAATAAGATAATGAAGCTTATGAAATAGGTTTTGTTGAATTGTAATTTTCCCATTTATGGATTAAACCCTAAAAATTCCACCAAAAGAAATGACTTTTTGAAAAAACAGAAAATGTTGCGATGCGCTTTCATTTGGATTGTCGGTGGTTCTAATATCGGGCATATTAATATAACCACCCCTTAAATCTCCTTGTATATAGAAATGTTTAAAAAACATAAAATTAAGACCAACATTAACAGAAATACCGTAACCCGACAAATGAAATTCATCATAACGATCCTTTTTTAATAACTCAGTGTTTGTCTTTGGATAAAGCATTCCGCCCTGTAAACCTTCGGTAATATTCAGCTGAAAAACATCGGTGTTTCCAATATTAAAGAGCGAAGAAATATCATCAAATCTGCCAAATTCAGCATAAATGTAGTTTAGACCATTGGTGTGTTCAAAAGTTAAAAAATCTTCAGATACAAAAATTTCTTCATGGTTATAGGTATCATTGAATTGTGAGCCTTCTTCGGTTAAAGGTAAATTAATATATCCATCCACAATTCGGTTCCTGTTATTATTCATCACATATTTCATGTGGTCCATTCCAATGGCAATGGTATAATGGTCTGTTATAAAATATCCAATTTTAAAATTGGTTTGAGGAATGGTCATATTTTTAGGATTAATATAGTCCAAATGCCAACCTTGTGGCTTATCATTTGCAGTGACATCTTTTATAGTAAAATCATAATCTTCCCCTTTAAATTTAATGTCAGATTTTGTATAAGCATTCCTATTGCCTCCCCAGCTCACAAATATTTTACTTTTATTGGATGAAGTATAATGGATAGTATCTTTTGTTTGGGAAATTAACTTAAAACTTAAACTGGAAAAGATAAATAGAACTGAAATTGTAATTGTGGTTTTTTTCATTAGGTTGGATACTGATTAAACACAATGTCACTTTGTCGGCAAAAAAGTGTATTCCTTAAAACAATTAGGTTTTTTTAATAATGTATGAGATTAAAATGATTGAACGGTTTTTCTGATGGCTACCAAATGGGTGAGTAAGGATTCCAGATTATCGAGATGCAACATGTTGGCACCATCACTTTTTGCATTTGCTGGATCAAAATGGGTTTCGATGAACAAACCATCTACATTATTGACCACACCTGCACGAGCGATAGTTTCTATCATATCAGGTCTACCACCAGTAACACCAGCACTCTGATTGGGTTGTTGCAGGGAGTGTGTGACATCTAAAATAACAGGAGCAAAATGGCGCATGGTTGGGATACCTCTAAAATCTACAATCATATCTTGATAACCAAACATAGTACCCCGGTCAGTGATCCACGCTTTATCATTACCAGAATCTTTCACTTTTTGAACAGCATGCTTCATGGATTCAGGGCTCATAAACTGTCCTTTTTTAAGATTTACTACCTTTCCTGTTTGTGCAGCAGCTTCAACCAAATCGGTTTGACGTACCAAAAAGGCCGGGATTTGCAAAACATCAACATATTCGGCAGCCATGGTTGCATCACTAATTTGGTGAATATCGGTAACAGTAGGGATATCAAAAGTTTTAGAAACTTTTTGAAGGATTTTGAGAGCTTTTTCATCTCCTATGCCTGTAAAACTATCAATCCTGCTTCGGTTAGCTTTTTTAAAACTTCCTTTAAAGACATATGGGATTTTTAAACTATTGGTTATGGTTACCACTTTTTCAGCGATACGCAAAGCCATTTCCTCTCCTTCAATTGCACACGGACCACATAGCAAAAAGAAATTATTGGAATTGATATGTTTTAATTTTGGAACATCCTGAAGTGTCATTTCTTTAAAATTTCAAATTCAAGATGCAAAGATAATCATTAAAAGCTTCGTTTGATACTATTTCTTATCATCCATAATGCCATAATAAAATTGGTCACAATAAATAATCCACCAAACATTAAAAATTGTTTGGTAGCATTCGATAGGGTAAAAATGTTAAGCAAATCGAACAAATAAGCCAATATCATATATGAAGATAAACACACAAAAGTAATTCCTAATGCAAAATTAAGTTTTTGATTAGGTTTTATGATCTGCCAAGCAAAAGGGATACCAAATAATAAAATGGGAAAGGCAGTAATACCTTCACTTTGATTAATTTGGGTAAACCAATATCCCGTTACAGCAATATAGTATAGATAAGGAATAAATTTGGAGTATTTACCAATCGTTTTCATAATAATATTATTTGAGTTCAGATGTAAATCGCCCATTTTGTAAATCTATTTGTCAGAATGCAATTCACAATACATTAATCAAAACGAAATAAACAAATTGAAAATTATGCATAGGGGCTAACTATAACATATAATTAACTTATAAAGGGATTAATATAATTGATATCAGAAAATATAGTGTACCTTTGCGCGCTTAAAATAAGGCAGTATTATGGCTAATATTAGAAACATTGCAATCATCGCACACGTTGACCATGGAAAAACCACATTGGTTGACAAAATTATGTACCATTGCCAATTATTCCGTGAAAACGAACACAAAGGAGATTTAATTCTCGATAATAACGATTTAGAGCGTGAACGTGGAATTACCATTACCTCTAAAAATGTTTCTGTAGTTTATAAAAACACAAAAATAAATATCATTGACACTCCAGGTCACGCCGATTTTGGAGGAGAAGTGGAACGCGTTTTAAATATGGCCGATGGTGTGTTATTGTTGGTGGATGCTTTTGAAGGCCCTATGCCACAGACCCGTTTTGTATTGCAAAAAGCAATTGATCTTGGTATAAAACCATGTGTGGTCATTAATAAAGTGGATAAGGAAAATTGTACACCAGAAGAAGTCCATGAAGCTGTTTTTGATTTGATGTTTGAATTAGGCGCTGAAGAGTGGCAATTGGATTTTCCTACGGTCTATGGTTCAGCTAAACATAATTGGATGAGTGAGGATTGGAAACATCCAACAGAGAATATTGAACCCCTATTGGATATGGTTGTGGCACATATTCCTTCTCCCAAAATTGAAGCAGGTACAACCCAAATGTTAATCACTTCTTTGGATTATTCATCTTTTACAGGCCGGATTGCCATTGGACGTTTACAACGTGGTGTTTTAAAATCAGGTATGAACATCTCTTTGGTTAAACGTGATGGACGAATTACAAAATCTAAAATCAAGGAGCTTCATATTTTTGAGGGATTGGGACGTATAAAAGTAGATGAAGTACAAGCTGGAGATATTTGCGCTTTGGTGGGTCTTGAAGGTTTTGACATTGGGGATACTATTGCCGATTTTGAAAACCCTCAAGGGTTAAAAACCATAGCCATTGATGAACCTACAATGAGTATGTTGTTCACTATAAATGATTCGCCATTTTTTGGTAAAGACGGAAAATTTGTAACGTCTCGTCATATTAAGGATAGATTAATTAAAGAACTTGAGAAAAATTTGGCACTTCGAATGCAAGAAACAAACAGTGCGGATAAATTTATGGTGTTTGGCCGTGGAGTTTTGCATTTGTCTGT
>JBBKXS010000107.1:0-8577 GCA_037969605.1 Flavobacteriaceae bacterium | reverse complement strand
ATACCACCATCTCCACCTAATTCTGGCACCTTTTTTTGGATGACTTCTTTTGCGGCTTCCTGTAAAGTCAAACCTTTATAGTCCATAAGTGCCGAAATATCATGGGCTACTATAGCACGAATAAAAAATTCACCCCAACCAGTACTGGATACAGCACAGGTATCGTTGTTGGCATAAGTTCCTGCACCAATAATTGGTGAATCCCCGATGCGTCCCCAACGTTTGTTGGTCATTCCTCCAGTAGAAGTTCCCGCAGCAAGATTTCCATTTTTATCTAGGGCAACACAGCCAACGGTTCCAAATTTAGAGTCTTTAAGTAAGGGGTCATAAAAGACTTGTTTGTCATTATTATCCATCTCAACTTTTTCGATTTCTTTAATTTTCTGCAAGGCATTAAAGCGGAGTTCCGTATAAAAATAGCTGGGGTCTACAAGCTCCAGACTTTGCTCTTTGGCAAAGGTTTCAGCACCTTTTCCGGAAAGCATCACATGTGGCGAGTTATCCATGATAGCTCTTGCCAAATTAATAGGATTTCTAACCGTTGATGTCCCAGCAGAAGCTCCTGCATTTAGAGTTTTTCCGTCCATAATAGAAGCATCATGTTCATTAGTTCCGGCATTGGTGAACACAGCCCCTTTTCCTGCGTTAAATAACGGAGAATCTTCCATGACGTTTATGGTTTTTTGAACAGCATCCAGACTACTGCCGCCGTTTTCTAAAATCCCGTACCCTACTCTAATAGCCTCTTCTAGTTTGGATGTATAGGCGGCTTCCATTTCTGGGGACATGTTCTCTTTTAAAATGGTGCCAGCTCCCCCATGTATAACAATGGCAAAAGCATTAGCTTTTTGAACACTAGCTACAACTTCCTTTTTTTTATTGGATAATGCTTTTAGCTCTTCCTCATTTTTACATCCGATAAAAACCAAAGAAAAAAGTATTAAATAGACTAGTTTTTTCATTATAGAATGGAATTAAATTGAGCGATAAAGTTACATTTTTTAAGAAAGAAGGTTTAACTAAAAATGAGTTTTTATTAGTAACTTTGCGCTAAAATTTAATAATTCGTAAAAAATAAAGATATATGCAAGTTATTGCTAACGATTTTGGAATTGCAAACGCTTTAAAAAAACTAGGAATACAATCTATAAATGAAGGTACTTCAACAGGGTCCCAATGGTTTTCTAATGGAGAAATTATTGAAAGTTATTCTCCAGTTGATGGGCAGTTGATTGGAAAAGTGAAAACGACCACTGAAGAAGATTATAAAAAAGTGATGGAAGCAGCAACTTCAGCTTTTAAATCATGGAGAACAATGCCAGCACCTCATCGGGGAGAGATTGTACGTCAGTTTGGGGACAAGTTGCGTGAAAAAAAAGAAGCCCTAGGTAAGTTGGTTTCCTATGAAATGGGTAAAAGCTATCAGGAAGGTTTGGGAGAAGTTCAGGAAATGATTGATATCTGTGATTTTGCTGTTGGGCTATCACGTCAGCTACATGGTTTGACCATGCATAGCGAACGTCCTGGGCATAGAATGTATGAGCAATATCATCCACTTGGCGTGGTTGGGATTATTTCAGCCTTTAATTTTCCAGTAGCTGTTTGGGCTTGGAATACTGCTTTGGCTTGGATTTGTGGCGATGTTTGTGTTTGGAAACCAAGTGAAAAAACACCACTTTGTGGCATAGCTTGCCAAAATATTGCAGCCGAGGTTTTGGCAAAGAACAACTTGCCCGAAGGCATTTCATGCTTAATTAATGGGGATTATAAGGTTGGAGAGTTTATGACCAAAGATAAACGTGTGCCTTTGATTTCTGCAACAGGTTCTATCAGAATGGGTAAAATCGTAGCAAAAGAAGTTGCTGGGCGTTTAGGTAAATCGTTACTGGAATTAGGTGGCAATAATGCCATTATTGTGACACCAGATGCCGATATAAAAATGACGGTTATTGGTGCCGTTTTTGGTGCTGTTGGAACTTGTGGACAACGCTGTACTTCGACACGACGATTGATTATTCATGAATCTATTTATGACAAAGTAAAAACCGCGGTTACCGATGCCTATAACCAATTGCGAATTGGGAATCCGCTTGATGAAAACAATCATGTTGGACCCTTAATTGACAAGGATGCCGTTAAAATGTATCAAGACGCATTGGTTAAAGTAGTTGACGAAGGAGGAGACATTGTTGTTGAAGGTGGTGTGCTTTCTGGCGAGGGTTATGAAAGTGGTTGTTATGTAAAACCTGCTATTGCAGAAGCGCAACCACATTTTGAAATTGTACAACATGAAACTTTTGCACCAGTATTATACTTATTGAAATATACTGGAGATCTTGAGAGCGCAATCAACATTCAGAATAATGTGGTACAAGGTTTAAGTTCTGCAATCATGACCAATAACTTACGTGAGGCCGAACGCTTTTTGTCCGTTGTAGGTTCAGACTGTGGAATTGCTAATGTAAACATTGGAACATCTGGAGCTGAAATTGGTGGTGCTTTTGGTGGTGAAAAAGAAACTGGTGGTGGACGTGAGTCTGGAAGTGATGCTTGGAAAGTCTATATGCGACGTCAAACCAATACCATTAATTATACTACTGAGTTGCCTTTATCCCAAGGGATTAAATTTGATTTATAATTTTTATCCCAACAAAAAACCCTATCACAAAATCGGAGTTACCGATCAAGATAGGGTTTAACGTTTGATTAATAGCATGGCTAAATTCGTTATAAAAAAACTATAGTTTGTAAAAAAACTATGAATGGTCAAAAAACTTCTATAAACGGTAATTTTTATGTATTAACTGTATTTTACCTTTCTTAAAATCCTATAGGTTTCTTTTAAAATAGTGTTCAATTCTTCACTATAATTTCTCAAATAGGGCCTAGCTTCATTAAGTTTGTCAATGGCCTCATGAAATAAATTTAAATAACAAATGAGATAGGAGGCAGGTAGATTTTTTAAATCCTCTTCTTCACTTTTTGTTAAAGTCAATCCATTTATCAGTTTTTTCAAAAGAGCATTACTGGCATTATAAATATGATGCAAAATACGTTTATCAAATTGTGGGGGCTCAAATATTAGAGTGGTCTCGATATGATAATTAACGTTATTGTTAAAATTAATAATGGTTTCTTCCAAAGGATAATACTTATATGAGTTTTGAAGACCTAAATTCACATATTCAATTATTTTAAAAGTGTCTTCATCGTAGGTTATGGCAACCTCATCCAAGGCAGAAAAAAACAAGCGAACCTGCTCATTTACAAGTTCAATATCCACTCTCGAGAAAAACACTTCGTCTTTCACTACTTTTTTTTGTCCAGACCAACAGAGCACAAAATATTCTTTAAACACTTTGTATTGTGGGTTGTAATCTTTACGGGTGTTCATAAAATCAAAAACACCATCAAGCGTATGTTCTATATTATTTTGAGCGTGATTTTCGATGGCTTCCACAATTTTTGAATTGATATCTTTTATCTCAATATCAAATACTTTAGGCATACTCATGCTTCCGTCCCTAAAAAACACCGAGCCGCCATAATATTTCCAGATGTTTTTTCGCAATGATGTGATGCTATCAATTGGCCTAATGGTTACCAAACCAACTACTTTATTGTGGGGTAAATGTGGGAATGGGATATTTTCGTATTGCACTATTGGTGGATTGGTAAGATAGGCATTGATGAGGTTTTGTATTTTACTATCATCAAAAAAGTCGACACCAAAAATTGAATTGTCAGAATCCTCAACCCCAATAACTATATAGGAATTGTTTTTTGGGTTACTATTGGAAAGTGCGCAGATGTGCTTTAAGAATTTGGCCTTACCTTCTTTTTCACTAATATCAATTTTACGTTTTTTGTCATAAAAGCTGTTTTCATCGTTATGGGCAAGTAGGTTTTTAATAAGGAGGCGTTTGTTAATCATAACTATTTCCGTTTAGGTCGGAATCCTATCATTTTATTTTATAGTCAATTTTACTCCTACCATATTTACGGCACTTTGTGTCCTTGGCTTGCCTCTAAGATTAAAAACCAATCTTCGAGATCGAGATTGATTTGAACTGCTTTGGTAGCATCTTTTATTCGCTCTTTAGTTGAAGTGCCAATTACAGGGTGAATTTTTGAAGGATGTTTTAAGGTCCAAGCCAATAAAAGTTGGTCTTCAGTAGCACCATAGACTTCTACCAATTCACTCAATTGGTTTCTAATTCGTTGTGTTAGCTCATTATCTTCCTTATAAATAGAGCCCAAAGGTGACCAGGCCATAGGAATTATATTTTTTGTTATCATTTGATCTAATGTACCATCATACATTGCATTATGCTGTGTCAAAGAAAATTCAATTTGATTTACTGTAACATCACTTGTTTTAGAAAGTAATTCCACCTGTGAAGGCGTAAAATTTGACACACCAAAGTTTTTAATTTTCCCCTGATGTTTTAATTGTGAAATAGCCTCTGAAATTTCATCAGGGTGCATCAATGGGCTTGGTCTATGCAATAAAAACAAGTCCAAATAGTCAGTTTTTAAATGCTTAAGAGAGGTTTCGGCAGACCAGATTATATAATCTTTGCTATAGTTGTAATGTTTTATTTTGTTATTTCGGTTTTCGCATAAATATTGAATGCCACATTTGGTGATCAATTGAATGTTATCTCTAGGGATATTAGTTTCTGATAAAGCATTTCCAAAATCAGCCTCGTTGGTATAGCCTCCATAAATATCGGCATGGTCAAACGTTGTAATTCCATGTTCCAAACAATACTGAATGAGGTCGATCATCTCGTTTTTTGAGAATTTTTTACCCCAAATTCCCCAGGTCATCGTACCGGCAATAATTCTAGAATAGTTCAATTTTATTTGCAGTTTATAATGGTTTTTTTGCGATTCACGTATAAAAATACTCAAAACCCTTTTAAAATTGTATAATTGTTTAGGTTAATTAATTCTACTCTGATTATGAGTAATTTATTTGAACCAAAATTGAAAAATTTTTATTAAAGGGAATTTCAAGCGGGGTGCAAACGATAAGCATTATACCTCATTCCAAATCAGATATTTCGGCAAAAAACGATAATCCAAATTGAGGAAAATCTGGTTCAATTCCTAACGCTTGAACTTTTAAATTATTAATCGATATGGTCTAAAACAAAACGGAAGACGTATATAACTTACATACCTAAATTTTAAAAAATCAAATTTCTATGAAAACATTCAAAAAATTAAATCTATTTGTTTTATCACTTTTACTATTAACATTCTATAACTGTACCAACAATTCAAATGGTTCTCCAAACCAAAATGATAGCACTGCACATATTTCTTTTAAGCTCGTTGACGGCCCTGGAAATTATGACAAAGTATTTGTTGATGTTGTTGACATTATGATCAAAATGAATGATGATAGTGAAGGAGAAGATGGATGGGTAAGTACCGGGGCGACTCCTGGAGTTTATGATTTGTTAACATTAACTGGCGGACAAAGTGCTGTTTTGGTTGATGACTACCAAGTATTGGCAGGCGAGTTGAGCCAAATAAGATTGGTCCTTGGTGAAAATAATTATGTTGTTAAAGGAGAAGATGAGTTCCCTTTGAAAACACCAAGTGCGCAACAATCAGGATTGAAGCTAAAAGTAAACCAAACGCTCGAAGCGGGTTACTTATATAGTTTTGTGCTAGATTTTGATGTGGATAAATCCATTGTTGATGCGGGAAATTCAGATAATATCATTTTGAAGCCAGTAATCAATGCAAGTTTAGAAGCTGCTTCAGGAATCATAAAAGGTGTAATTTCTCCATCTGATTTCCAAACAGAAGTATCTGTTATGGTAGATGGCCAAACCATTTCTTCTTATGCAAATTCTGAAAATGGTGGTGCATTTATGTTATATGGTGCTCCTGCTGGGACCTATGATCTAACAATCACTCCTGATCCTAGTACTAATTATATTGGACAAGTTATAAGTGTAGACGTTGTAAATGGCGCAATCACTGACGTTGGAACGATCGTACTAGAGCAATATGGCGCTATTACAGGAACTATTTTAAATGCTGGTGTAGCCGTAGCTGCTTCCGTTTCGGTGATGGTAGGAACTGAAGAGGTTTCTGTTGATACTGATGCGTCAGGAATATTTTTACTTGGGAATATACCACCAGGAACCTATACGGTTATGATAACCCCTGTTGATAATACATTAACCTTTGCAACTATTGAAGCAACGGTATTGTCAGGAGAAACCTTGGATCTAATGGAAATTAATCCTGAACCTTAAGAAATCATTTTTTCACTAATAAAGTTAAAGAGCAGCACCTAGGTGCTGCTCTTTTTTTTTTAACCTACCATTAACAGTAAGTTTAACCTATAATTAACAAGACTACACTAAAAATTTTAACAATTTGCATTGCTCAAATAAGCACACTATATTCGGGCTTTAAAATTTAAAAAAATGATAGAAGAAACAAGTACAATTGATATCAAATCCATTAATGAGAAAATAGAAAAAGAAAGTGCTTTTATTGACTTGCTAACGCTGGAAATAAACAAAGTTATTGTCGGTCAAAAGCATATGGTTGAACGCTTACTTATTGGATTGTTGGGACAAGGTCATATTTTGCTTGAAGGTGTTCCAGGGCTGGCAAAAACATTGGCCATTAATACCTTATCTCAAGCGGTTGATGGGAGTTTTAGCAGAATACAGTTCACTCCAGATTTATTGCCGGCAGATGTTGTTGGGACATTAATATACAATATGAAAGCTGGTGATTTTTCAATTAGAAAAGGTCCGATTTTTGCAAATTTCGTATTGGCCGATGAGATTAATAGAGCACCTGCAAAAGTGCAATCGGCATTATTGGAAGCGATGCAGGAAAAACAAGTCACCATTGGCGATGAAACTTTTATTTTGGACAAGCCTTTTTTGGTTATGGCGACCCAAAATCCTGTAGAGCAAGAAGGAACTTATCCATTACCCGAAGCACAAGTGGATCGTTTTATGCTCAAAACAGTGATTGATTATCCTAAAATGAATGAAGAACAATTGATTATTCGTGCCAATCTTAAAGGAGGTTTCGAAAAAGTAAATCCAGTGGTTTCTGTAAAGCAAATTTTAGATGCTCAAAAAGCTGTTCGCGAAGTCTATATGGATGAGAAAATTGAAAAATACATTTTAGATATTGTTTTTGCAACGCGTTATCCTGAAAAATATAAACTACCCGATTTAAAACCACTTATTTCCTTTGGAGCTTCACCCCGTGGAAGTATCAATTTGGCACTGGCCGCAAAATGTTACGCCTTCATCAAACGCCGCGGATACGTGATTCCTGAAGATGTACGAGCAGTGGTACATGATGTACTGCGCCATAGAATCGGAATCACTTATGAAGCCGAAGCCGAAAATATTACTTCAGAAGACATCATCAATAAAATTGTAAACGAAATCGAAGTACCATAAATAGTTGGCAGTATTCAGTCATTAGTCTTTGGTACTTACTCAAATGTAAAACTGAAAACTCATACTGATTACTATTTTAGGACTGCTTACTGCATACTGAACACTGCATACTAAAAAAAATGGATACTAAAGAATTACTAAAAAAAGTACGAAAAATTGAGATCAAGACGCGTCGTTTGTCCGATCATATATTTGGGGGCGAATACCACTCAACTTTCAAAGGTCGTGGTATGACTTTTAGCGAAGTGCGCGAGTATCAATTTGGAGACGATGTTCGATCTATTGATTGGAACGTTACTGCACGTTATAATGAACCCTTTATTAAGGTATATGAAGAAGAACGGGAACTTACCATGATGCTAATGGTTGATGTTTCCGGTTCGGAATTATTTGGAACAGACAAACAATTTAAGAATGAAATTGTTACCGAAATTGCTGCGACACTGGCGTTTTCTGCAACCCAAAACAATGATAAAATAGGCTTGATTTTATTTTCCGATAAAGTAGAACTTTACATTCCACCTAAAAAAGGGCGGTTCCATGTTTTGCGGATTATTCGTGAACTTATAGAATTTCACCCCAAAAGTAAAAAGACCGATATTGTCGAAGCCTTGAAATTTTTATCCAATGTCATGAAGAAAAAGGCCATTGTGTTTTTGCTTTCCGATTTTATCGCAGAGGATTACCAGCAAACCATTAAAATTGTTTCGGGCAAACATGATGTTACAGGAATTAGAATTTATGATAGACGTGAGGAAAGTATTCCGAATTTAGGTATGGTGCAAATGCAGGATGAAGAAACTGGAGAGCGCATGCTAGTCAATACTTCATCAAAAAAAGTGCGTGGCAATTACGAAAAATTCTACCTTGAAAAAGTGGATTATTTTAAGGATAGCTTTACCAAATCTGGCGCAGGGGTTATTAATTGCAGACTGGATGAAAGCTATGTAAAAAAGCTGTTGGGATATTTTAAACGAAGAGGTTAACAGAATAATGATTTATGAATAACGATTTTAGACTTATAAATACAAGAACATCAGTCATCGGTTTTCCGTCTTCGATCATTTTATCTATGTTCTTTTTTCTTTTTTCTTTTTTCTCCTTTTCACAAGTTACG
>JBBKXS010000106.1:0-3141 GCA_037969605.1 Flavobacteriaceae bacterium | reverse complement strand
ATCATATATTGCTTTATCCTGTAAATCATTAAAAAAGCTTGGTGAACCATATCTTACATCAAATTTACTTCTGTCGATTTTAAAAGCAGCAATTGCAGAGTTTTCGCCAACAGTCATATTAAAAGTAATTGGGTTGGTGATTTTTTTAATAGTTAAATCTCCCGACACAGTATAATGGTCTCCATTGCTTTCGACTTTTGTGATGACGAAACCAGCATTTGGATGTTTTTCAACACCAAAGAAATCGTCTGATTTAAGGTGTCCGTCCAGTTTGCCTTTCCACTCCCCCTCTAAATCTGTAGAACCTAAAGTTGTCATGTCTATTACAAAACTGCCTCCTTTAAGTTTATTGCCTTCAAAAATTAATTTGCCTTCCTTTAAATCAATCGTACCTTCATGCTGTCCTGTTACCTTGTATCCTTTCCAAGTTACTTGACTTTGTTTGACATCTACATTTTTCTCAGAAATTGTAGTAAATGCTACTGTTGTTATTGCTAATATTAACACTAATAGGGTTTTCAAATTGTTTTTCATTTTAATTGTTTTTGTTTAATTGTTATTTGTTTTAAAATTATGCTCTTAATTTGGTCAATAGGAAATTGAGGTTTTCAAGTTCTTGTGTCGATAAATTTGAAGTTATTTGTGTTTCAATTTTTTCAATTTCAGGATCTATTTCATTTAATAGTTTTAGACCCTGGTCAGTAATAAAAATGTCTACTTTCCTTCTATTCTTTTCACAAATAAAACGTTCAACTAATCCCTTTAAAATCAGCTTATCCACTAAACGGGTGGTGTTACTCATCTTATTGATCATGCGTTCCTGTATATTTTGGAGGTTTGTTGGCTCACCTTTCTTTCCTCTTAAAATACGCAAGACATTAAATTGCTCTATCGAAATATCGTATGGTTTTAAGACATTGATAATTTCATCTTTCATCCAAATACTTGAATAGGTAATATTTAAAACCGTTTTTTTGCTTAAAGGTAATTTAGCTGTAGTTTTCAATATATCTTCCAATTCTTTCATATACAACAATTGTATATACAAATGTAATATAGTTTTTGGTATTTACAATAGACTTAGCATTAATTTTTTGTTAAAGTTTTAATTAACTTTATAATGATTTTTAACTTTAGGCAATGAAGAATATCATTTTAATCGTTTTGTGTATGGTGCTTTCATGTAAAAATGAAAAGAAAACCACCTCAATAGCCAATGTTGAAACTAAACCTTCTGAAATAGCAACCTTGGAAGTATATGATTACAGCGGTTTAGAAGTCTTTTTAAACAGGAAGGATGAGAAGACCTACGTGATTAATTTTTGGGCAACATGGTGTGCTCCTTGTATTAAAGAACTTCCTTTTTTTGAAAAGCTAAATGAAGTTTATACCGATCGTGATGTAGAGGTTATTTTGGTTAGTTTGGATTTCCCAAAACAATACGACAGTAAATTGAAACCATTTATTAAAGACAAGAAATTAAAATCCAAAGTTGTTGCTTTAAATGATACTGATGCCAATTTTTGGATTCCGAAAATAAGTGAAGATTGGACAGGTGCCATACCTGCTACGTTGATATACAATAAAGACAAACGACGATTTTATGAACGAACTTTTAATTACGAAGAACTTGAATCTCAATTAAAACAATTTTTAAAATAAGTGATTATGAAATGCCCAATGACGATTTTTTAACCCAACTGAAGATGTTAATAGGGCATTGCATCCAACAGTTAATAAACAATAAATATAAACAGATGAAAACTTTTAAAACACTTTTTGCGTTAGTGGCAATTCTTTCGCTATCAGCTTTTTCAACTTTAAAAGTTGGGAATGGCTATCAAATAGGAGATTTAGCTACAGATTTTAAACTTAAAAATGTAGATGGAAAAATGGTCACTTTAGCTGATTATAAAGATGCTAAGGGATTTATAGTAGTATTTACGTGCAATACATGTCCTTATGCCAAGGCTTATGAGGATCGGATCATTGAACTCGATAAAAAATATGCTTCAAAAAATTACCCCGTAATTGCCATTATGCCAAATAATCCAGAAGTAAAACCTGGCGATAACATGGAAGCCATGAAAGCCAGAGCAAAGCAAAAAGGATTTTCATTTCCATATTTAATAGATGAAGGACAAAAAATATATCCGAAATATGGTGCGACCAAAACACCTCATGTTTATGTGCTTCAAAAAACAAAAAAAGGAAACGAAGTAAAATATATTGGGGCTATCGATGACAATCATCAAGATGAAAATGCCGTAAAAACCAAATATGTAGAAGATGCAGTTGATGCACTGTTGGCAGGCAAGGAGATTAAAGTAACTCAAACAAAAGCTTTAGGATGTTCTATAAAAACTTAATAAATAAGTTTTAAATAAAATTAAATCCGTGGTGTAACACTTCGGATTTTTTTTCGTCTATATCATAAAGAAATGTTAATTTTGTCTTCTAAAATTATAGAAAGTGGATTTGACACAAGAGGAATGGGTTTCTGAATTGGAAAACGACAATAATGCGGTTATTTTAGACGTTAGAACCCTAGCTGAAGTAGAAGAGGGGATCATCCCCAATGCCATTCATATAGATATTTATAATGGCCAAGGTTTTATTGATGAATTAGAAGGGCTTGATAAAACCAAAAACTATTATGTGTATTGCAGATCAGGCAACAGAAGCGGACAGGCCTGTTCTATTATGGAACAGATGGGATTTGAAAATTCATACAATCTTATAGGAGGAATTATTGATTGGGAAGGCGAAATATCATCAATTTAAAAAATCATATATGAAAAAACTTGTAATTTTTTTAGGTATTGTACTATTTTTTGTAACAATAAGTTGCAAAACCGAAGTACAAGAAGGTGTTAAAATAGTGACACCAGAAGAAATGCAGACCATTTTGGAATCTGAAGATGTACAACTAGTAGATGTTAGGACACCTGAAGAGCATAAAGAAGGCTATATTGAAAATTCTCAAAATATTGATTATAACTCACCAACTTTTGATGAAGACATCAATAAATTAGACAAAACTAAACCCGTAATACTTTATTGTAAATCTGGTAAACGCAGTGCGAAGTGTTCTATAAAACTTATAGAAGCTGGGTTTGAAAAGATTTATGAATTAGAAGG
>JBBKXS010000105.1:0-8350 GCA_037969605.1 Flavobacteriaceae bacterium | reverse complement strand
CTCTAATTAAGTATAGGGTCTTGGTAGAAATTGAATATTTTATTGCATTGTGTGAATTGCCTCTGCCCCAACTTTCAGATTTTGACACCAACCTTTTTGATGATTTAAGGGCGATTTATAAAAATTTCACTTCTAAAGATGCCCTAAAAATCAAGGACATCGAAAAAGTTACCAACCATGATGTTAAAGCCGTTGAATATTTTATAAAAGAACGATTTGATGCCTTAGGTTTATCAAAGTATAAAGAGTTCATCCATTTTGGATTGACCTCTCAGGACATCAACAATACTGCAGTTCCCTTAAGTATCAAGGAATCTATGACTGATGTTTATGTTCCTGAATTTAATTTGGTTTTAAACAAACTCAAAGAACTTTCAAAAGCGTGGGCAACAATTCCAATGTTGGCTAGAACGCATGGTCAACCTGCATCTCCAACCAGACTGGGTAAGGAAATTGAGGTGTTTGTGGTGCGTCTGGAGGAACAATTTAAGTTATTGGCCAATATTCCTAATGCGGCCAAATTTGGAGGTGCCACAGGCAATTATAATGCCCACAAAGTGGCCTATCCAAATACTGATTGGAAAGCATTTGGCCATCGATTTGTACAGGAGAAATTAGGGTTGAAACACTCCTTTCCAACCACACAAATTGAACATTATGACCATTTGGCTGCACTGTTTGATGGTTTAAAACGCATCAATACCATTATTATCGATTTGGATAAGGATATGTGGACCTATGTTTCCATGGACTATTTTAAACAAAGCATTAAAAAAGGTGAAGTGGGCAGTAGTGCGATGCCGCATAAAGTAAACCCAATTGACTTTGAAAACAGTGAAGGCAATCTTGGAATCGCCAATGCTATTTTTGAACATTTATCTGCCAAACTTCCCATTTCGCGCTTGCAGCGTGATTTGACCGACAGTACGGTTTTGCGGAATGTTGGTGTACCCTTCGCCCATACCATGATTGGATTTAAATCTACTTTAACTGGATTGAACAAATTGCTGTTGAACGAAAGTAAGATTGCTGAAGATTTATAGCCTAAATTGGCGATTGTTGCTGAATCCAATCAGACTATTTTTCGTCGTGAAGGTTATCCAAACCCCTATGAAGCTTTAAAAGGGTTGACCCGCACCAACGAAAAAATTACACAAAGTTCCATTTCAAATTTTATTGATACCTTAGAAGTCTCTAATGAAATCAAAAATGAACTTAAAGCCATTACGCCATGGAATTATACAGGCATTTGATCGTATAAATTTCAAGGATATTGATGCACTTGGAATTCTATATACCATTTTACTCATAGCTTTCTTTTTTTTGTCAGGAATTATTGGGATCTTAAATTACTTTATAATTAAGGTGCTTTTATTTTTGGCATTGGCCGTTTTATTGGTCTATTGTATTATGGTTATGTCCAAAAATAAAAATCACCCAGATTGACTAGGTGATTTTCCATTTACACTTTATATACGTTTCAGTTATTTAAAAAAATCTGTAAATTGAGTAATCTGAGACTCGTTTATGTTGGCTGTGTCTAGAGCAGAATATAATTTGACTACCTTACTGGCACTCATTTCGTCTCCCAAAACTCTAATAATAGCAAAACCCTTATCATTGGCGTTTCCGAAAATTATCAGTTCATCAATACTGTCTTCTTCTCCTATGAATTTAACCACAAATTTGCCATCAGCAGTGTTTCCACCTCGCATGAGTTCCTGATATTTTTGATCTTTTAGGATGTCCCTCACTTTTTTCAACTCCACTTCATATTCAGTTTTATTATCTTCAGACACCACAAAAGCAAGCATGTTGAGTTTGTTTATAGAGTTGTAAGCTTCCTTCTGCTCTTCAGTTAGGTTGGTTTGCTCGATATTTAGAAAACTTGTAGGAATATCTATTGACGTGAAACCTGGTTTCAATTCATTATCCACAAAATACACCTGTAACGAAGGATTTTGGTTGCAACTGGTAAAAGCTGCAACCAAAACCAACATCGTGATTAAATTTTTGATTGATGTAGTCATTATACTATTTATTTTTTTTGTTGCCGACCTTTTTCAATTGGTCTCCACCAGGAACATTCATTTTATTGGTCAACTTAGAGATTTGTCTTAAATCAATATCTCCAGTTAAAGATAATAAAACGGTTTCAATTTCTCTTTTCTTGCCATTGATGGTAATGTCTTGGCCTTTGGTAATTTCTTTTAAACCACTAACTAACATTAATAATTCTTTTACGTGGTTATCGTCTTTACCTTCCTTGACATAAAACTTAACGGTTTGCTCGCCATCTTTAATACGCATCAACTCTTGTAAGTTCGAATTTTTCAGATAACTGCTTACCGTTGAGTTCATATCGGCCGAAATTTTTTCATCACCTGTTGTTAAGACCTTCAATCCGGTTATTTTACCAACCATGTCTACCAGTTCTTGAGCTTCTGGGTCATCAGTCTGTATCTGAATATCCATAAGCATTTTGAACATTTTCTGGTTGACGATAACGGAAGTTACACCGTCCATGTCTTCAAATTTATCGAATACACTTTGTCCAAATGTTACAATTGGAACTAATGCTATTGCTAATAATACTGCTAATTTTTTCATCTGTTTTTTGATTTTAATTATTTACTTGTATTTATTCGTTTTTAAAAATTTTATTTGTTGTTGTTGAAAACTCACTAATATAATTCACTTGTTCTGCACCTTTTTCAAATTGTGATCCTGCAAGGTTCAAAGCATTTAAACTTGTTGCGCCTTGGTTGAATTTTGAAGACACTAAATTTAAAGCTTGCATGGTTTGATTGTAAGCTAAAAGTTCTTCAGAATTTAGATCATTCAAAGTTTTTTTACTATCAAACTGGGTAAAGACAGTTAACATTAACACTGCTACAGCTGCGACTGAAATCCATTTATACAAATTGTATGTTTTCGATTTTAATGGAACGTCTTTGGTAAAATGTTCTTGTTTTGTCTTGTTGAAATACTGAAACATGACTCTATAAGACTCCAAATGCGGTGCAACCTCATCTTGAGCAAAGTAAGCTTGTAATTGCTTTTCTTCTTTTAGTGTTGTTTCGCCGTTGTCGTACTTTTCCAGTAACTTTTCTATACTATTTAATACCATAACTATGCGTATTAGTTAATTTTTCTCTTATTGTTTTTCTTGCTCTTGAGAGCGATACTCGTATTGCTGTTTCATTCATGTCGAGAACTTTTGCAATCTCTTCAAATTCATATTCCTCTATATCTCTCAATTGTAATACCATTTTTTGTTGTTCTGGTAATTCTTCTATAATTTTTGCAACCCAATCTACACTATCTCTTGCTTCTACCTGTTTTTGTAAAGAACTATTGTTATCTTGATAATTACTATGAACAATTTTTAAGTTTTGTGCTTGTTTGGATTTTAAACGATCCAGACAAAAATTCTTGGTCATTGTCATCGAAAACGCTTCTACGTTTCTGTATTCTGCAATGCTCTCTTTATTATTCCATAACTTCATTAAAATCTCCTGCGTGGCGTCTTCGGCTTCTTCGTTGGAAACCAACAGTCTTTTTGCCAAACGAAAGACTTTATCTTTAAAAGGTATTACTAATGTTACAAAATCTGCCTGTGTCATTACTTGGTGGTTAGTTAAAACAGTTTAAATATGCTGTTTATATCCTTACGACGAAACATCTTTAAATTTGTTACAATTAATTTTTAAATTACAATAATGTAAGTAAATTTAGAGTTTAATAACCTTAATCTACTAAGTATAAAAATAAAATAGTGTTATGAAAATTTTAAGAGTATTCCTTATAGCCATTATTGTTGGCAGTTTTACCTTTAGTTGTTTTGAAGATAGGGATGACAATGTCATACTAGCTAGCGAAATCAATGATTTTGTGTGGAAAGGCATGAATGCGGTTTATCTTTATAAAGACGAAATCCCCAATTTGGCTGATGATCGTTTTTCGTCTAATCAAGAATACGGCACTTACTTAAACAGCTATTCTACTCCCGAATCTTTATTTGAAAGCCTTATATATGACAGACCAACTACAGATAGGTTCAGTAGAATAGTAGACGATTATCTTGCCTTTGAACAATTACTGAGTGGTACAAGTAAAACTAATGGTTTACGCTACTATTCATTTCAAGAACCGGGCTCATCAAACAGGATATTGGCCATTCGCCAAGTTATACCAAATAGCGCAGGCGATTTGGCCAATTTAACAAGAGGTCAGTATATTATTCAAATTGACGGAACAGCGATAACATTAGAAAATGCTACCACCCTATTAAGTCCAGAGACTTATACTCTACATTTTGCAGACCTTAATGATAATGGCACTCCAGAAACAAATGATGACACATTTACACCAAATGGTATAAAAGTTACACTCACAAAAGCAATCTTCACCGAAAACCCAATTCATAAAACTAACATTATTGATGTAGATGGTGAAAAATTAGGATATATCTTTTACAACAGTTTTAATCAAAATTTCAATAATGAACTTAATGCGGCTTTTGCAAACTTTAAATCAAACAATATACAGCATTTGGTTATTGATTTAAGGTACAATCCTGGTGGTGCTGTTGATACTTCAAGATTATTTGGAAGTATGGTAACTGGTCAATTTGTAGGACAAGTTTTCTCTAAATTGATTTATAATAGTTCATTGCAAAGTCTTAATACCAATTATGAATTCCTGAACAGTTTTAACGGTAATACTATTAATAGTTTAAATCTTGCTAAAATTTATGTCTTAACAACAGGATCTACGGCATCGGCCAGTGAATTATTGATCAATAGTTTAAAACAATATATTACAGTGGTACAAATTGGTGAAAATACTGTAGGTAAAACACAAGCTTCCATAACGATTTATGACTCACCAGACTTTGGACGTGACGAAGTTAATCCAAATCATTTATATGCTATGCAACCACTAGTTGCGAACTCTGTTAATGTTAATGATGAGGCTGTTCCAGGAACTGGTTTAATCCCAATTCTACCACTTAATGAAAATGTATATAATTTAGGATTCTTTGGTGATGTCAATGAACCCTTGTTAGCTAAAGCAATTGCAGATATTAGAGGCACCGGAAGATTTGGGCAATTTGAAAATCTAAATGCTGTGCCATACAATATTCCGGATGAACCAGTTTACAATAATATGTACATTGAAAACAAATTTGTGGGTCCATTATTAAGAAAACAATTTTTGGAACAATAAAAAAAACCGCTCAATGAGCGGTTTTTATATTATAATTTGAGATTAAACCCAATAGTCACATTTCTTCCTTTTGTTGAATACCCAAAAAGTTCCTGATAGTCTTCATTGAGAATATTCGTCAAATTGGCAAATAAGGTCATTTTGTTTTTTAAAACCTTATGGCTTATATAAGCATCAAACAGACTGTAATTCTTCAAAGTCACCTCGTCATTCATAAATGTTGTACTATTAAAAACCACATCTTTTCTATCATCATTAAACTGATAAGTCAAACTAAAAAACGTGCCTTCACAAATGCGATAATTTAAATAAGTATTGACCTTAAATTTTGGAATGCGGAGATTTAAAGTCTGTTCAACTTTGGTATAGGTTGCATTTGCATTAAGTGAAACCTGATCTGAAAATTTATAGTCTCCTGTCAACTCTACACCATTTGCTGTAAAATCAGTTTGAACATTTTTATATTGATAAACAAAGTTTCCTAAATCAAGGAAATCAATGAAGTTTGTTTCTTTTCTATTAAAATACACTAAACTGAACGTTGCCTTGTCCTTAACATTGACTTCAGTCCCTACTTCAATAGTTCTGTTTTCTTCAGGTTTTAAATCTGAATTTCCATAAGTTGGCTCAAACAATTGATACAACGACGGTGTTATATATGCCGTACTATAACTTGCCAGTCCTTTTAAATATCCAAAATTCAATTCTTTTCTGAAGGAAGGATTGACACTATAAACCACATGGTTCCCATATTCGCTATGATTATTTAATCTTACTCCAGCATTAATGTTTAGACCAAAATCAGAAACATATACTACATTAGCATAAGGATCTATGATTGTAAATTTGGCCGCTTTTGGATCAATACTCTGTTCTAAGTCTGTTTCGCCAAATGGAATGGTAAAACTTTCCATAAAATTCCTCTGAAAATTTGTACCTAATACCGTGTAAAACCTTTGATTAAAATTATATTTATTGAAAACATCGGCTACATAACTTTCGGCATTATATTTTGCAGGATATGAAGATTTTATTTTTCTACCGATATTATTATAGGCTGCATTTAAGGTAAGGCTTCCATTTTTGTATTTAAGTTCTGGTGAAGTACCCAGTCTATATTGACTCGTTTTAGACACATCATCGGTATCAATTCTATTAAAGGCATCATCAAAATCGGTTCTAAATTTATCAAAACTTCCATAAAGGGATATTTTAAAAGTTTCAGAGGTTTTAAACCCTAATTTTAAATTCCCATTAATGGCATCAAATACATCCGATTCATTACCATTTGAAATTGCAGACAAGCCATCGGTATATTGATTTCCAAAACTTGCCAAATAATTGAATTTATGTAATGTTCCATTAACTGAAAGGCTATTCCTAAAATCCTCAATCGCATAATCGGTGTCTTTCTGGGATTGGTTGGTTCCTAACGAACTTCTAAAATTTGCTGAAATCTCATCTTTCGACGCTTTCTTTAATGTGATATTAATGACCGCTGTTGCAGCACCAGAACCATAAAGCGTACTCGACGCCCCTTTTAAAATTTCGATGCTTTCCACTTGGTCTGCATTGAGCAATCTCAAATCGTAATCGTTGGCAATTTGTGAAGGATCTGAAATCGCAATTCCGTCAATTAGTACCAAAACCTGCCGATTACGACCACCACGTATGTAATATGCCAGATTTTGTCCAGAATTGCCTTTTGTGCCGTTTATTTCTATTCCTGCCTTTGTGTTAATAATTTCTGGAATGGACTTGCCCTGTAAATGTTCAAGTTCCAATTGGGTGATTTTTGTAATCACTTTACCAGAATGTTCACGTTTTAAATTGAATCTGGAATCAGTAATAACTACTTCATCCAATTGTTCTACTTGAGTTGAATCACTTTGCTGTTGTGCAAATCCAAAGCATGATATGCTAAAAAGCCCACCAATAACCATAGTTTTTTTGTTCATTTTAATTAAAAATTGCTCGAGAATCGCATGAATTATCATACGTAAACTTTTATCCCGAAAGCTTGACTTATCTGTTTTGAAAATGGCAGGTCTCCTGACTTGTTTTTTACTATTATACCTTCCCATCTCGAAACCTCGGGACAGTGGTCTTTAAGTTAATAGTATCTCAAAATGAGGTGCCGAAACAAGTTCGGCATAAACTTACAGTTGCGGGAACAGTTCAAGAATGAAGATTAACGATTTTTGATTTTTGATTTTTGAACACTTAATTCTTAAATCATCAATCTTTTCACTTGATTCCCTTTTAATCCGTTCCATTAAAACAGAACAGAACCAAAATTCACGACAAATGTAAAAATCTATTTTTAATTTTACTATTACTAGTATATATATTACTTTTGAGGAATCATAAAATATCTTAATATGGGTTCTTTATTTAGTAAAAAACAATTAGTTATTATATCATTTATTGTCGTTGCGGCCATATTACGGTTGTTACCGCACCTCCCAAATGTTACTCCAATAACAGCCATGGCACTCTTTTCAGGTGTCTACTTTACTAATAAAAAATATGCTTTTATTTTACCGCTTTTGGCGATGTTTTTGTCGGATATATTTTTAGGCTTTTCAAGCATAACCCTATTTGTTTATGGTGCCTTTATTTTGGTGAGTTATATCGGATTTTCATCAAAAAAAGTCAGTATTAAAACCATATTAATTAGTAGTGTAAGCTTTTTTGTAATCACAAATTTTGGGGTTTGGCTAATTGGATACCCTAAAACACTCAACGGATTAATAGAATGCTATACGCTAGCAATTCCATTTTTCAGAAATTCATTACTAGGAGACTTCTTTTTTGCCGGAGTAATGTATTATGGTTTTGAGTTTGTATCCAATAAATATTTGAGGACTGCATAATTTAATTACTACTATATAGTTGATAAAAAACGCTTTTATAGCGTTTTTTTTATATATAAAAGCTGTAAGTTTATATCTGATTAAACTGATTTAGCATTAATTTTTTATTACATTTAAATGAACGACAATCTTATGCTTTTTCTCGCCCTTATAATTTTTCCTGCAATTGGATTTATTTTGGGTAAATATTTCGGTACACTTAAAAGTAAAGGCGAGCAAAGTACTTTAGAAGAACGCCAAAA
>JBBKXS010000104.1:0-4870 GCA_037969605.1 Flavobacteriaceae bacterium | reverse complement strand
CGTGACCACGAATTGCGGGCATACCGTACATCAACAAAGGAACCATGTGCAATCCGTTTACCTATTTGCTCTTCGGTGCCAAAGTAACCAGGCGGCCCGAAATGACCTTCAATAAAGGTTAAATCATCATATCCTCTTTTTTTCATCGCAGCTATAAAATCGGGATGTTCTTTAACTTTGTCCAACATGCTTCCAAATTCCTCACTCAACCATGTGGGCTGAATACCTATCAATTCGTTCCAGGAATCCAAACTTCGATTAATCAGATTCACTTCTGCCTTAAAGGTTTTCTCTTCTTGATGAACTATAGCAAAAGCTGCCCTTGGTGCAACTTGTTTTCCATCCCAGCCCCAAACCATAGATTTTTCGGGGGTTATTAGGTTGATATACGAAAACCTTGTTTTGCTATTAAGATGGTCGGTTGATTGCAGGACATCCAAAACAGTCCAATATTCTTGCCAGGTCAAAGGATCTAAAGGATGGTTTTTTTGCTGGCTATAGCCAAATTGACAGGTTGATAAAAAAAAGGTTAACAGAATGAGGCATCGAATTTGACAAAAAAGTTTCATGCTTAAGTTGAATTAGTAATGATTAGTTAGTTTTATGATCTATTTGGTTTGAATAAAAACACGGTTTAATGTATTTGATTGGACCATATAGACCCGTAATTTAATGAATTTTAATTATTTGTTTTACTAAAATTATTGGAATTGTCGAACCCGTAAGAGGATCGAACGTTAAAAATGTGTAGTGCGTATTTTTGGATAATAGGTCAGCTAGTGTACAAGTACTTGAATCCCAAACATTATAAAACTTCTACAAACAGACCATCGTCTGTTCTATTGACCCTGGCCAATTTATGCCCAGTCAATCCTTTAATGGTCTTGTCCCATTGTTTATTGCTCAATCCAGATTGTGCCTTTAAGGTATTCAAGTCTATTGGTGAGTTGGCCTTGAGCATATTAAATACCGATTTTCGTCTTCGCTTAATTCTACTTGTTTTTTCTCGGGGCGCATTTGCGGGTAGCATCAAAAATACACAACACCCAACACTAAACACTCGTCATCCCTTTGTTAATTTCAGTCCAGTTTGCCAGCCAGAAGGTGATCAGACCTGGCTATTTTACTTTATCAAACCGGTGGTGCATCATGCGGGTATGCTGCATGTTGATACCATCCACCGTCCCATTTTTATTTCTTGTAAACTCTGCCACAACATACCAATTATCACGTTGATGGTCCATTTCAAACAAAAAGCGGTTCTCGCCATTAGGTTCCAGTATTTTATCTGAAAGGGTTGGCCGCCTGATTATCAACTGTCCGTTCTCATTAAGGGAAATTCGGCAATAATAATCCAGATGAGGGCTGTAAAATTGCCCTGTAAATTGTTGTAGGTAGGATTTTGTAACTAGAGCCTTGCCTTTCTCTCGGTGAAAAACCAAAATCTGTCCATCAGGTGTCCATACCTGTAATTTTAATGTTGAATCGGGAGGAGATTGTGTAAACTGCATCAGCGTATTATAATCCAAATCTTTAAAAAGTGCATTACCAAACGCCATCATAGGAAATGAATCCTTGGAAGTATAATAAAAATTGAGGCTATCGCCTGCCAGTTTAATATCATAAAAATTAATAGCGGATAGGTGACTGCTATAGCCAATACCTTTTTGCTCAAAATACCTGCCTTCATATGTTGCCAATTCATTTTTATTTAAAACAACAGGTTGAGCAGGAAATACCGGCGCGTTTGCTTTTAAAACCGATTTACCCGGCAGCAGGCTGTCTGCCAATTGCATGGTCATCGACATGCTGATCCACGAATTACCTATGCCAATAACACTAATTTGTTGCGATGGAATACGAAACATATAAAAATCCTGATTCACACCGCCATGTTTAATCAGCGTCGTAGTATCAATGCTATGCCATTCATGGCCAAAAACATAATGCCGTTCCGGGGATATCATCGGAATCGCCCGCGCATTTTTATACAATCGGGTGAATGCTATTGATGGTAATGAAGACATATTATCAATCGCCATTGCCCATTTTTCCAAATCAGCGGCAGTGGTTACCATGCGATAGTTGCCCCCTGGCGAAGTTTTTACACCTATTCTTTTGTAAAAGGTTCCATTCGCTCCATCATAACTTTCGGCAAAACCAGGTATCAGTTGGTCTAAGCTATCATTCATGAATGTGGATGACATTCCCAACGGCTCAAAGAGTTGTTTCTTTAAATAATCTGGCAGGCTTTGTTTGGAAGCTATTTCCATAATAAAACGCAACAGGGCGAAGTCGGAATTGCAGTACATATATCCTGTATGAGGCACTACCTGTGGCTCTGGCTGATTGTATAAAAAAGTAAGAAATTGTTCTTTATCCAACCTGTTGTTCATATCCGCATGCATGAGCAATAAGGTAGCCCACTCATCGTCAAAACCGCTGCCGTGGTTCAGTAAATCCTGAATGGTCACTTCATTACTCCATTCCGGTAGTTTGGGAAAATATTTTTTTACTTTATCATCAAAATGCAGAAGGCCCTCCGCTTCCATCACTGCAAGCCCGGCACACATAAACTCTCTACCACCTGAATAACCCAGCCGCACGGGGGACTCATGTGTAAAAGGAATTTTATGCTCCAGATTGGCCATACCATAATTTTTCTTTGCAATTACCTGCCCCTTTTGTAAAACGGTAACTGCCACACCCGGAGAGTTGGAATTGTTAAATGACTTGAAAACACTATCTATCTGTTTTTCAAGTTTGATTTTATCAATTGTTTGTGCAGCATTTTGCAAGCTGAAAAAACTAATGATTCAAATAAGGATAATATGCTTCATGACATTTTGTTTTATTTAGAATAAGCTTTTAGGTATATGTTGGTTTATTGTTTTCTGATTTTATATTTCATATCAAGGTTGCTTTCTCATGCACCGCCCGCTACTGCCAAGCGATTGTATCGCATGGTCTTTACCAAGCTTTCCAATATGTCAATTACTTTCATCCAAAATACTGAAAAAACTATAATATCATCCACAATCCTTCGAGAATCCTTCGGAAAACACCCGCTTTTAAAGCTAATTCTCGAACCATCCTCGAACAAAACCTTTTAAATTAAGATCCCGATAGGCATCGTGACAACATGACTAATGTACTAATTGGTTAGTTCAACCATTAAAGCATCCTCAGTTTTGCTGACTTTGGCGAGTTTATGTCCTGTTAAGCCTTTAATGGTTTTATCCCATTGTTTGTTGCTTAAACCAGATTGTGCTTTTAAACTATTTAAATCGATAGGTGAATTGGTTTTTAGAATCTTAAACACGGCTTTTTCATCTTCACTTAATTCTACTTGTTTTTTCTCTGGTCGCATTTGTGGGAAGAACAACACTTCCTGGATGGATTGGTTATTAGTCAAGAACATGATCAGTCGGTCCATACCAATTCCCATTCCCGAAGTTGGGGGCATGCCGTATTCAAGGGCTCTTAAAAAATCGTGATCTATGGTGGCAGTGGCTTCATCATCGCCTTTTTCCGCAAGTGTAAGTTGGTGTTCAAAGCGTTCTCGTTGGTCGATGGGGTCATTCAGTTCAGAATACGCATTGGCAACTTCCTTACCACAGACCATAAGCTCAAATCTTTCAGTAAGTTCAGGATTGGTGCGGTGTTCTTTGCACAATGGGCTCATTTCCTTAGGATAGTCAGTAATAAATGTGGGCTGTATATAGTTGTTCTCACATTTTTCACCAAATATCTCATCAATCAATTTACCTTTTCCCATGGTATCGTCAATGGCAACACCCATGTTTTTGGCAGCTTTTCTAATCTCGTCCTCGGTCTTTCCTTTTATGTCATAACCCGTAAATTGTTTTATGGCATCGGTCATAGTCACACGAGGATAGGGTGCTTTAAAATCGATATGTTGCTCTCCAAAGGTTGCTTCAGTTGTTCCATTAACAGCAATAGCACAATGTTCCAATAGCTGCTCACAAAAAGCCATCATCCAATTGTAATCTTTATAAGCCACATAAATTTCCATAGCCGTAAATTCCGGATTGTGGGTACGATCCATTCCTTCGTTTCTGAAGTTTTTGGAAAACTCATAAACCCCATCAAAGCCACCAACAATCAATCGTTTTAAATAAAGTTCATTGGCAATTCGCATATATAAGGGAATATCCAAACTGTTGTGGTGCGTTTTAAATGGTCTTGCCGCTGCACCACCTGGGATGGGTTGTAAAACGGGAGTTTCAACTTCAAAATAGCCTGCTTCATTGAAAAATGAGCGCATGGCGTTGAACAACTTGGTGCGTTTTATAAAGACTTCCTTTACTTTTGGGTTTACTACCAAATCGGCATAGCGCTGTCTAAAACGCTGTTCGGGATCGGTAAAAGCATCATGTACAATGCCGTCTTTTTCTTTGGGTAATGGAAGTGGTTTTAAGGCTTTGCTCAACAAGGTAAAGCGTTTTACTTTGATAGTTTTCTCCCCAACTTGCGTCGTGAACAATTCGCCTTCAATCCCTACGAAATCTCCAATATCTAATAACTTTTTAAAGACTTCGTTATAAGCTGTTTTGTCCTCACTCGGGCAAATTTCATCGCGATTAAAGTAGGTTTGAATTTTTCCATCAGTATCTTGCAATTGTGCAAAACTGGCTTTTCCTTGAATACGAATAGACATTAGCCTACCCGCAACAATTACCTTTTTGCCTTCCTGAAACGTTTCTTTAACCTGTTTTGATGTGTGATTTACTGGATATAAATTGGCTGGGTAAGGATTGATGCCCAATTCGCGTAATTTGTGTAATTTTTCCCGACGGATTAATTCTTGTTCTGAAAGCTGCATGCTAATTATTTATAAAATGTAAAA
>JBBKXS010000103.1:0-2572 GCA_037969605.1 Flavobacteriaceae bacterium | reverse complement strand
GCGAAAAGCCACCAACCCATATGCATTCCCCAGTAATAGGAATCTCCATTATTGTGCATCATCGTATTTACATCTCTATTTTGATTGCAACTGTTTAAGCTTAAAAGCCCAATTGCAGATAAAATAACTATTGTTGTTTTCATAATATTTGTTTTTTTATTGAGTTAAAAATTCATTTGTAATTAATAGTCACATACCCATGAGCCCATTTTAAATCATAGGTAAAGGAATGTGTTATCGGATATTAATTGGCAGATTTTAAAAAGGATTCAATTTTTGTGATTTCTTTTTCTGTTAAATTTGCCCGTACTCTCATGTGTAAACTTATGGTCTCCCAGTCAGTATCGTTATAATCTGCAGGTGAAGGTGCTAAATGACATCTGTTACAGGCTTCTCCCCACATCTGGGCACCAGATTTTTCAATTTTGAATTCGTCTTCAGCATTGGTAACATCTGTATATTTATCCTTTGTAGAAGAACAGCTCACTATTATTCCACCGATAACAAGTAGCATTAAGCCGGTTATAACTATTTTATGTATTGTTTTCATAATCATTGTTTTTATATGTTTATTAGAATCCAATAGCCCAGTGTATATAAAAGCCATTTGTTGTACCACCTCCATCATGACCACCAACGCTATCTGTTGTCTGGTATGCAATTTTTATAACTGATCTCCAGGTTAACCAATAATTTAAGCCGAAGGCATATTGAACAGACTGTTCTTCCCATTCGGCACCTTCTGGTGTATTGAGATTTGAATACCTTCCAACCAATTCTAACTTTTTCAAGAAATCACTACTGGCCATTGTTGGGCGATAGCTTAATTGGGTATAAAAGGAGTTGCTTTTATTGTCGAAGGTATATTCTTCCTCATCTCCATCTTCATGAGTTTCAGTAAAAGTAGCATCATCAATATCAGAATTATTGTATTGTCCTTTAATATCAATAAACCCACTAATTGCCGGTATTTGCTTTACAAAAGAAAAATCAATGGCATATAAAAAAGTTCCAACATCCTCATATTCCGAGTCTGTTTCACCAACTCCATTTGTGGAGTATGCTGAAAAACCAAACTCTGTAGAGGAATCTGCAAAAGGTAATAACCCTATTCGACCTCCAAATGCCTTACTGTTATTATTGTCTTCAAAATTTTGAAACATAAGCATTCCAGCTTCTTCTGGTTCTTCACTACCATCCTTTAACCTAGGGCCATTGGTTGAATAGATTGAATAATTAAGTTTTGGGCCACCAAGATCAAAAGCACCTCGAAGTTCCACACCTATACCCGATGCAGGCGCAATACCATCATGACCAAAACCTAACGGTCTTGTTGGAAGTCTATTAATCCAAGCGGGATGGAATCGTTCCATAAATGTTCCAAAAGGTAGTAGAAATTTACCAGCTCGGACCGTCATGTTTTTGTTTAAGACGTACATTACATCTGCATATTCCAAACCTACTTTCAGATCATTATTTTCCAATTCAAACTCTAGTTCTGCTTCAAACATAAGTCTGTCGGAGTGCTTGAACAAGAAAATAGGAGCAAATGCAGAACCTACGTATGAAGATTCCTTTTCCCCTTCGGCACTCATAAAGTTTAATCCAGTATGACCATAACCTCTGATCATAAACTGGGTTTTACTTGGTTGGTAAGGTTGAGATGCTGCAATACTATCAGTCTCAAAGTCATTGTACGTTTGCCCATATGAAATATGGCCAAATCCGACAATTAGTATTAATACTATTAGCTTTTTCATTAGTTAAGTGTTCTTATATAGTTAATAATTTCCCAGCGTTTTTTTTCTGGGATAGATGAATTGTAGCCCGCCATTGGAGGCCTACCTTCAGCAATTTTCCAAAAAATAGCGCCATCCGATTGAGATTGGACAGCTTCACTGGTTAAATCGGTTGGTTTAGGAGTTAATCCTGCTCCTCCCATTCCATCTCCTTTGCCTTTTGGGCCATGACATACAAAACACATCATCTTATAAAGTTTCTTGCCCGAAGCAGCCGCATTGGCGTCATCCTTAAGAGGATTTACTATTTTATCGGCACTTGTTGGAGCTACCCATTTTTTTTGTTGAATAGCTTCATAATCATTTTCTGGTCGATTAATAAAACTTACAAGCAAGAGATATAGGAAGCCTGCAAACGAGATACTGATTAAGATTCTTTTTGTTTTCATTTTGCTTATTGGTTATTACATTATTTTTAAATTAAATCAATACACCTCTTCGGTATTTTAATTTGTGATTTTTTTAACCATCCATTTGTTATTATTGTTCCTGACCGCAATCAGGTTATCAGAAATAAGTTTGGAGGTAATTACTGGAGGCTTTTTCATCTTCTCTTTGGTAAGCGTAATATGTATGGGGTCCTCTGATAAATATTGACTTATTTCCCCTTCCTTATCAATAACTACTTCGAAATAATGATAGCTAACTATGTTCTTCATCAGTACATTCATGCCACTACTTTCTTCTTTGACCAATTTTAATACAATAGCTACATCGTTTTTAAAATTGGTGGCATTCAAGAATTGTGGTGTAATGACTGTTTTTCCAGTTTT
>JBBKXS010000102.1:0-13319 GCA_037969605.1 Flavobacteriaceae bacterium | reverse complement strand
ATATAATATAAAAGATTGGAGAGTTGCCTGAGTGGCCGAAAGGACTTGTTTGCTAAACAAGCGTATGGGAAACTGTACCAAGGGTTCGAATCCCTTACTCTCCGCTTATTTTTTTTACACCTCGGGGTGTAGCGTAGCCCGGTTATCGCGCCTGCTTTGGGAGCAGGAGGTCGCAGGTTCGAATCCTGCCACCCCGACAAAATAAAGTGTGGAGCTTTTGTAGAAAGTTTACTTTCTTAAAAAAGCAACAAGCCTTTTCAGGATCAAAATTGTTAATCCTGCCATCCCAAAATTTTACCATCTGTTAACACAGATGGTTTTTTATTTTGGACCGCTGTCGCACCTTCGAAAAGATATTCCAATAGAATTACCATTTTTTCAATCCCAGCAATTTCTCGCCCAAATCCGATAATACCGCTCTTTCGTATTTTGTTTGTTCCCAATTTCGAGGATCACCGGGAAAAGCAAAACCTTCTGGTGCAACCCGGTTCCTCCATGAATTCACACGCCATTCTCTTAGGGCATCATTGTCTTCTTGGGCAGGCATCATCGAAATGTACTGCGCAATTCTAACTTTATCATCGGAATGATTGGGCCGGATGCCATGAGGTTGGGAACTGTTGAAAATCAACAGATCGCCCGCCTCCATAGTGACTTTCATAAGTTTATCCTCTAACCCTGTAACATCAGGTTTAAAATGATCCCTATCTTCGGGTTGTGTAAGTTTCCATGTATCATAGTTTCTGAACAACCAAGGAATACATTGAAATCCGCCCATGTTGGGATCCATTTGGTCGGCCAACGCCAATACGCCCTGTACGTTTTGTGGTTTGGTTTCGGGATCATAGTCCCAATGGATAAAACCTTTATATTCATGGCCAGGGCGCATGGGTAAGTTCAAATTCGCCCGATCAATGGTTACCCACAATTTGTCCGTTCCCCAAATATCGGTAAATGCATCATATACTCTTTGCGTTTGACGGTTGTTCCAAAGGTATTGGTTGTTATAGACCTCAACCATTCCTGTGTGTGCTAATTCCTTCATTTTAATTTCGGCTCGAGCCGCGGTGTACCAAGTTCCTTTATCGTTGGGGTCTTTTTCCTCGAATTCCCAAAGAAATGTAGCCGTATTTTCAACTAGCTCGCGCGGTACAGCACCCTTGATGACCACATAGCCGTTTTCCATCCAAAAGTTCCATTGTTCAATGGACATGACCTTAAGCGAATCTGAGGTTGCCTCTTTTCGTAATAGGGCTTTGCTGCTTTTTGCGGTTGAAGGATTACCAGGAATTTCTTTATGTTCATTATCAGGAACCATTGTTTGTGTTTTGTTTTTCATGAAGTATAAATTTAAACCTAATTGTTAGTTGTGCACTCGAATCTAGGAGAGGTTTCAATGTGAAAAGTATTCGACTTTTTTTATTCATTTTAATGGGTTTGAAGATATGTCTAAATGCCTTTGCACATTTAACTTTTGTAGTGCGCTAATATAAAATTACTAGCAATTCTTACGCTTAGTTACAGATTATTTTGTTATAAATAGCTAAAGTGTTAAATGTTTTAATCACTCTATTCTAAAATAGTTTTCAGAGATTACCCTATTGCCATCTTCATCCAGTTCTATTTGGATAAATGATTTTGCTTTTAAGTCTAATTCAAAAACAAACTCTTTCTCTTCTTCAATAATTTGGCTCATCATAACGGAACCATAATCCAAAACTTCTATAAGTCTATCTTTGGTATCGTTAAGTTCGTAACTGCCATAGCCAAACCACTCTGATGAATCCGCAGGCCTCATTCTACACCACATCACTTTGGTAGGGGTATACATTTTTACTTGTCTATACCCTTCTGCTAGTCCAAAAGAATCAGAAACTTTATTGTCAATATAGTTATAACGACTAATAAGTTCCCACGTGCCCTCCAAAGTTAATTTATTATTATTTAATCCTTTATCTGCCGATTCTTTGTCTTTACAGGATGATAATAAGATGATGGCTAGTAGAAAAATTAAATTGATTTTCATTAGGGTAGATATTAAATTAATAAAGGTCGCTCACTAATTTACAAAAAAAGGACTTATTCGATACATTATTTGCAAAATGCTTTTTACAAAAAAATCTGTAACGTTTTGGTTACAGATTCCATGTTTAAATATATAAATTTCTTAAGATTAGAGATTATTTGTTATCATTCTATTCTGGTATAATTTTCTGAAATCACCCTATTACCATCTCCATCAATCTCTATTTGGGTATACGAGTTTTTCTTTAAGTCCTGTATTTCCATAACAAATTTTCCAAGGTCTTCAATATATACACTCATAATATGTGAGCCATAATCTAAAACTTCTGTTAATGTGTCTTGACTGGCATTAAGTTTATAAGTGCCATAACCAAACCACTCTGTAGAATCACCTGTTAATAATTTTCTACTCCACATGACTTTAGTGGCCGTGTATATTTTAACTTGCCTATAACTTTCAGCAACATAAAAAGTATCAGCAACTTCATTGCCTTTGTAGTTATATCGGCTAATGAGTTCCCATGCGCCTTCTAATTTTAATTTTGTATCAGCATCTTTATTTTTTAGGTCGTTCCTTGCCATGTCTTTGTCTTGGAAAGATGTTAAAAGGATGAATACAAGTAAAAGGATTGCTTTAGTTTTCATAATAGCTAGTTTTAAAATTCAAAATAGGAGATTCACTAATTTACAAAAAAAGAATGAGCTAGTCTTAAATATTAAATGTATTTATGTTCTGGATTACAACTTTTAATAACATAACTGTAAGGTTTCTTGTAAAAACTCTACTTTTGCTTTACTAAATTTTTATTAAATGTCTGATACAATAGAAAAAGTTAAATGCTTAATTATAGGTTCCGGACCTGCGGGTTATACAGCCGCAATTTATGCTGCCAGAGCCAATATGTTTCCTGTTTTATATCAAGGAATACAACCTGGAGGTCAATTAACGACTACTACTGAAGTCGAAAATTATCCAGGTTATCCTAACGGAATTTCAGGACCGGAAATGATGGTCGAATTTCAAAAGCAAGCAGAGCGTTTCGATACGGATGTGCGCGATGGTTGGGTTACAAAAGTTGATTTTTCAGGAGAAATCCATAAAGTATGGGTTAATGAAACCATAGAAATCCATTGTGAAACTGTGATTATTTCTACAGGGGCATCGGCCAAATATTTGGGGATACCTTCCGAACAAAAATATTTAAAGTTAGGTGGTGGTGTATCGGCATGTGCAGTTTGTGATGGCTTCTTTTATAGAAACCAAGAAGTGGTTTTAGTAGGAGCTGGCGATTCTGCTTGTGAAGAGGCACATTATCTTTCCAAATTATGTAAAAAGGTGACCATGTTGGTACGTAGGGATGAGTTTAGAGCCTCAAAAATTATGCAAGCTAGAGTTAAGAACGCTAAAAATATTGAAATCCTTTTTAACACAAGTACAGAAGAAGTGTTAGGAGATGGGCAGGTCGTTACTGGGGTAAAAGCTAAAAATAATGTAACTGGAGAGCTTATCGAAATCCCAGCTACCGGATTTTTTCTTGCCATTGGGCATAAACCAAATACCGATATTTTTAAGGACTTTTTGGAGTTGGATGAGACGGGTTATATTATTAATGTTCTTGGAACTTCAAAAACCAAGATTGAAGGTGTTTTTGTGAGCGGTGATGCTGCAGACCATGTATACAGACAGGCTGTGACAGCGGCAGGAACCGGCTGTATGGCTGCTTTGGATGCCGAACGTTATTTGGCGGCAAAAGAGTCTCATGTTGAAGTATAAGAACTATAATATTTAAAATATAAACTTTGAACCTCAACTTGCATGTTGAGGTTTTTTCTTGCCCTAAAACAATGTATTTTATAGCTAAACATTTTTAAAATTGATTAAGCACTTTACTTCATTTGCTATTCTTTATTTGATACTCAATTATTAAAATCAACATGTCAACTTCATTTATTTTTCCATCATGACAAATGTCATGTTTTAAACATTTCATTATACGGAAATTTGTACTATAATTTAAAGACAAGTATTATGTTCCGTATCAAAAACACAGGTTTAAAAAGCTTAATCGTTATCATTCTGGTTGTATTTTTTTCGAATACAAGTTTCTCACAAGAATTTAAATTAGATAATCTTAAATCTTCATTCTCAATTCTTGGAACGTCCAGTTTGCACGATTGGGAGGAAAAAGCCGAAAGTCAGAAAGGTGCCATGTCGTTGAATATGACTGAAAGCATTCTAATTCAAAATCTATATATAGAAATTCTTTCGGAAAGTTTAAAAAGCGGTAAAAACATTATGGATAAAAATACCTATAAAGCATTAAAAACCAATGAATATAAAACGATCACTTTTCAATTTGTTAAATCTTTAGAAGCTTCACTTCAAAAAGAAAACACATATAAAATGAAGATATTGGGCGATTTAACCATTGCTGGTGTTACCCAAAGAATTCAACTCAACCTTAATTTGTATCTAAAGGGCAATGAGGTCAATATCACTGGTGAAAAAGAAATCGCAATGACTGATTATAATGTTGATCCCCCAAAGGCCTTATTCGGGACCATAACAACTGGAAATGAAATCACAATAAAATTTAATACTGTAATGCTTAAATAACAAAAATGAAACAATTTAATAAACAACAAATACAAATAATCATGAAATCAATTAACAAAGGATCACTTATTGCCTTCTTATTATCCATAGGAATAGGTGCGTATGCGCAAAACAATAGGAGTTTAGACAATTATAGACAACCCGATAAAAATGGAGTTAATATATTTGAAGCTCCAAAAGACACAATTTCTACATTTGAGAATGTGAAAGTAAGAATTGGAGGTTCTTCTACCCTTCAATTTCAGGCCATTGACCATGAAAATTCAGGTGTGGTCGCATTAAAAGAGATTGGATCTAATTTTAATTTAGCAACGGCAAACCTAGATTTAGATGTTGCATTATATGATGGTATTAGAATGCACTTACGCACCTATTTGTCATCACGACACCATAATGAGCCTTATGTAAAAGGAGGGTATTTTCAGATTGATAAATTAGAATTTATAAAAGAAGGGTTTTTATCAGATTTCATGCAATATGCAACTATAAAAATAGGTCACATGGAAAACAACTATGGCGATGCCCATTTTAGAAGAAGCGATAATGCACAAACCATTTACAATCCGTTTGTGGGCAATTTAATCATGGATTCTTTTACCACCGAAGTTGGTGCTGAACTGTATTACCAAAGGAATGGCTTTATTACCATGCTTGGGTTCTCCAATGGTAAATTAAACCAATCTGTAAATAAATCTGCTGATGGTAATACCGGAGGAGCTTCATTCTTGGCTAAATTGGGTTATGACAAGCAATTAAATGACGACTTTAGATTTCGATTAACAGGTTCACTTTATAATACTGGATATGTACCAAGTTCTTATCTATATAGTGCAGATAGGGCTGGTTCTAGATACTATGGTGTGATGATACCTGCAACTGCAACAAGTGACGATTTTAGATCGGGACGTTATAATCCAAGTTTAAAAAACAAAATATCTGCAATAATGATCAATCCTTTTATTAAGTATAAAGGTTTAGAATTTTTCGGAACCATAGAAACCGCAAGCGGAAGAGCTAATGCAGAGCCAGATAACAGAACCGCCAATCAATTTGCGGGAGAACTTATTTACAGATTTGGAAACGATGAAAACTTCTATTTGGGTGGTAGATACAATAAGGTAGATTCTGAAGATATTAGTGGTGATGATATTGAAATTACAAGATTTCAATTGGCTGCAGGTTGGTTCATGACAAAAAACATCCTATTAAAAGCAGAGTATGTAAATCAAAAATATGATGGTTACAGTACAGGTAGTGTTTTTGAAGACGGAAAGTTTAATGGACTAATGATGGAAGCCGTTATTAGTTTTTAAGTCGGCTTAATGTAGCAGGAATTAGTCAAGTTTTATTTTCATGACAAACCTCATTTGACAACATGTTAAATGGGGTTTGCTTATTAAGTTTAAAAATTATTCTCTATTTGACTTTCTTCTGAAGTTTAGCAGTATCCAAAAACTTAGTAATGGTAATTTTTGGATTCCCTAAAAGATAAATCGCGCTACTTCCAGAGGCCGCAATAGTGATTTCCTCAGTAGCTTCTATATATGCGTCGCTTGAAATTTCACTAGTTAAATTACAGGTTTGTGCCGTAAAATTAGAACCATTGAATTTTGAACTATTGTCGGTCCTTATAACTACATTTTTAGCAGTTCCTTCAATATCAGCATTAGCACGTTGGTACAAATCGAAAGTAGCTTCAGGTGAATTGATGAGAGCATCCAGTTTGCTGTTGTCACTTAAAACAAGTGCCGATGTTTTAGCATTGACATTTAGTTTTACTTTCGCTTTGTCATGACTTTCAAATTTAAAACTTTCAGCTTTAATATTAAGATAGGCTTTGGAAGTGCCCGAAGTTTTAAGAGTAGCATTTTTGAATTCCAAGGAAGTTAAGGAACGAATTTCACCATCATCTCGTGTTTCTATATTTTGGAAAGCATCACCATAATTTACTTTAATGTTCATTTTTTTACTAGAAACAATTCTTTTGGTGGTCTTAAATGTGAGAATGCTATCCTTAACTTCAAAACTTATAAATTCATGTAAATTATCATCAGCTTCCACTTCAACAGATGGTCTTTTATTGTAAATGACTTCAACATAAAAATCTTCACCAACCACTATTTTATTGAAAGGATCAATATAAGTTTGTTTAATAGTTACATTCCTGTCACCTTTAATTCTTTCATCATCTTGAGCAGATACAAAAAAGGTGATAGACATACAGAAAAGTAAAGCAATACTGATTTTATTCATTGTAAGGGTTTAATCATAGTGATAACAAATATAAAACAAAAACCATCCCAAACTTTAAATTAAGCTTGAAATGGTTTAAAAAACAGATTGGTTAGTATTAGGTTTTACCTTTTATTGCTGTCTGATACTACCTGATGCACCATCACTTTTTTGGACCTTTTCTGGATTACCGTAGTACTTTATATCCCCTCCACTTGAGGCTTTTGCAATTAGTTCTTTTGAAGTGTTTACCGTGATATCAGCACCACTGCTAGCCTTAACTTGTGAAGATATTGCGGTAAGATTACCGGCTTTAATATCACTTCCACTTGAAGCTTCCGCATATAATTTATTGGTTTTACCAGATAACTTTAAATCGCTTCCACTAGAGGAATCACAGCTTACTGTTTCGGTATCAATATTTAGTTCCATATCGCTTCCGCTTGACGTTGACAATTCTAAATTTTTGGAAGTAATGGTATTTGTTGAGTATACATCACTTCCACTGCTTGAAGAAATGCCTGAAATGCTCTTAAAAGTCACAAAGACTTTTTTTGACTCTGAGCGTCGAATATTTTCATCGGCATAAATTTTAAGCACATTATTTCTCACTTCGGTAATTATAATTTCCTGAAGGTTTTCATCTGCCTGTACCTCTATACTTTGGCTATTACCTTGGGTTAAATATACATCTAATCCTCTACTGACTTCAATTTGATCAAAGGTGTCATTTAAGGTGCGTTCATCGGTCACTACATTTCCGTTTCCATTAACGCCTGGACCTAAGTTAAGGTTTAAATTGCAGGATAGCATTAGCATGGCCAATACAGTTGATACGATAATTTTTGTTAAAGTTGTCATGATTTTTGTTTTATTGATTAATTGATGATTGATTATTAAAATTACATTTTATGGTCATAACTAAAAATTCTTTTGAGCTTCCAATGGTTGTCGACTATTATCCACAAATCAGTAAATTTTGCTATGCTACCAGCTTTTTCAGGTTGATCCTTGTTTTTTTCAAAAAACCGATGCTCACCCGTTTGAATGGCTCCGTAAAGTTCACCATTGTTAGATAATGGATAAACCTTTAAACTTCCTTTAATTAATTCTCTTCTTACCTTAAATGTATTTGAAGGGTTACAGATTCCAGTTTTCATGACCTCCAAAAATTGGGACAATGAATTTGTGGTTCCAGATTTGTCATGGTAAAATTCCAAATCATCTACCATTAAATTTTCAAATTGACTTAGGTCACAGGTGTTAAACCCCACTTCAAATAATAAACTGTCATTTGCTTTTAAGGTTTTAAATAGTTCAGAATCTTTACCTTCCTGTGCTTGACCAGTGAAACTTATCAAGATAATTGTAATAATGAGTATGTATTTTAGCTTTTTCATTTTTTTGATTGGTGGTTCAAATATCTTGGTTATTAAGAATTATAAGTAACTAAAATACCCGAACTGTTAGTTTTTAGTGATGAATTGTTAATTATCGTCCGACCTAATTTCAATGCCATTGCTATCAATATGTACCTTCACATCTTCTGATTTTCCCTTAATTCCATTTTTATCAATTTTCAGTCTACCACCTTCACTTTTTAATTCTATGCCGTCTTTATCTATTTTTAAACCTGAATCGTCATTGTTGATATCAATTTTTAATTTAAAATTATCATCGCAGTCGGGACAATCGATACCATCTTTGATAACTTTTAAATAGTGCTCTTCCATTCCATTGTCCAGTATGTCTTCGTAATAACTTGGGTTTCTATGAAATGAGTAGGTAGTTTTATCTGGATAAAGCGTAGTTCCTTCAGGTAAATAGAGGGTAACGTAAACTTCTTGATCTCTAAATTTATTTTCAAAATCTGTAGACAAATAAACATCCAATCGCAGTTCGGTACCTAACAAAGCATAATGATAATTGATACTTTGCGCACGATTTCGAGCAGCTAAAGTGGAGCTGCCCTCAGCGCTTTTTTCGATATGTATAGAAGCCAAACTATCTTGCGTAGATTTAACAACTAGTCTGACATCTGAAGTATAGATCATTTTTTGATCGTTTTCATCATAGGTCAATCGATAGGAATGGGTGTCTTTTTGAAAATGGTCTTTAAAAACGTCGTTGCCCACCATTTTCACATATATAGTGTCATTGGCTGTAATATTTAACTGTGATTTTTCTATAGGAGCACTTTCTTCGTACGCATGTTCACTGGCTTGTTTTATTCCTATTACAAACAATCCAATAATGGACATTAACCACAATCCCAACAGTGAAAATTTTGCAATATTGCCAATGGATTTAAGATTGTTGATCAATATCTTAAGACCCAAATAGAATACAAAGAAAAATGGGATACCAACTGCAAACAGCAACAATATGGAGACTAACCATACAGGAGTATTTGCGACATTGGCGGCATCAATAAAATCGATTCCAGGGATATTTATTGCGCCAACAATACCAATGCTGAACAGTGAAATAATTAAACCGATTAAAGCACTTGCACCAACGATGATAAGAATTACCCCGACAAATTTGGCAAACACCTTAAAGAAAAACATGATGATGTCCCCAATAGTATCAAAAAATGTTCTTGAACTTGATTTTATATTGTTTCCGTGCTTTTTTGCGGTACCAGAAACAGACTCCGATACATTTTTAGCAGCATCGCTTACAGTTTCTGCTACACTTTCAAACCCATCCTTGATTTTTTTTTCAATGTTACTGATGTTTACAGGCTCTCCGGTCATGGTCAATTTATCCGCTGTTGTGACAGCCTCAGGTACTAATACCCAGAACAGTATATAGATCAATATAAACGTTCCACCAGAACCCAAACACAGCAATACCCAAAGCAAGCGTACCCAAACCGCTTCTATACCTAAATAATGCCCTAGGCCAGACGCCACACCAGCTACGTATGAATTATCTTTATCCCTAAATAGTTTTCTTGAAGACGATGATTTACTTCTAAAAGTTGATTTAGGTTCGTCCTCAAATATCTCGTCATCTACCAAATAATCTTCAGGTTGACCCATAATGGCAATTACCTCCTCTACTTGTTTAGAAGAAATGACCTGTTTTTCGTTTTGTAAACGTTCACTAAAAAGTTCAGAAATACGAGCTTCAATATCTGAAATGATTTCAGAACGTCCTTGAGAGTCGGTAAATGAACGCTTTATAGCCTCTAGATAGCGCTGTAATTTTAAGTATGCATCTTCATCGATATGAAAAAATATACCTGCTAAATTTATGTTGACTGTTTTATTCATTTTTGTTTATTTTTTTGATCTTGTTACTAGGTTAACTGCGTTTTGTAATTCACTCCAAGTGTTGTTTAACTCATTAAGAAATAATTTCCCCGTTTCTGTTAAACCATAATATTTTCTTGGTGGTCCAGATGTCGATTCTTCCCAACGGTAGTTGAGCAATCCAGCATTTTTAAGTCTTGTCAATAAGGGATATATTGTACCCTCGACAACAAGCAATTTTGCGTCTTTTAAAGTACTCAGAATTTCTGCAACATAGGCATCGTCGTCTTTTAGGACCGATAGTATACAGTATTCCAATACTCCTTTACGCATTTGTGCTTTTGTGTTTTCTATCTTCATGTTTTAAAGAGATTAAATTTTGAAACTGTTCATTTTTTGATTGATTGATTGATGGTTGATGAAATATATTATGGTTTATTTTAAAAAATTTATGGTCAAAGGATACTGATACAATTCACCATCTCTGGCTTTTAAACTTGCTTTTATGATAAATACGATTTCAAGTATAAAAGCAATAATGGCCAATGCTCCCAATATTCCAGTAAAATATAATAGGGGAGAAGGTTTGCTTATATTAAAATGAAAATCACCAAACCCATGAAAATCAAAAAAGTCAATTCCGTTAAAAATTTTAAAAATGAAAAATGGAATTGATATGGTCCCTATTATAATGGCATACAATAAAATACTCATTTGAAAATTTAAAGCTTGTTTTCCGTGGGCATCTATAAATTCCGATTTTTCTTTATTGGCAATCCAAAGTATTAATGGACCAATAAAATTTCCAAAAGGAATGATAAACCTTGAAAAGGTTGATAAGTGTATAAATGTTGCGATGTTTTTTTGGTGGTTGTCTAGCATGATTTCAAAACATATAATATTATCTTATGCAAATATATGTCTAAAAAAAGGTATTATGCAAAACATAGTAGTATATTTTAACATATATTTAACATTTTACGTATCAAATATTTTCAATACATTTAATGAAAAATCAATTATGACATGAAAATATCTCCATCAAAACTCAATATGTTCTTGTTATATAAATTACCAGCTGCTTATTTTTCAGGAGTAAGGACAAGCCATGTAGATTCTGAAAAATGCGTCACCACAGTAAAATTTAGGTGGATTAACCAAAATCCATTCAAATCCATGTATTGGGCAGTGCAGGGTATGGCCGCAGAATTGGCTACAGGAGTCTTGGTAATGGCTAAAATTAAAGACAGTGAACATACCATTTCCATATTAATTGCCAATATCAATGCCTCTTTTTCTAAAAAAGCAACGGGAAGGATAACATTTACTTGTATTGATGGTAAATTAGTTGAAGAGGCCATTTCACGCGCTATTGATCTTAAGGAAGGACAAACCGTTTGGATGAATTCAATCGGAAGAAATGACGAAGGACATGAGGTATCCAATTTTAATTTTGAATGGACGATAAAAGTTAAGAGTTAGAGGTTAAAAATTATTTTGCGGTGTAACAAACGAAATAATAAATCAACATATAGGCGAATCAACAAATAAACATTTAAAAATGACAGCACACGAAATTGATTACAAAATCCATGGCGAAGAAATGCAGTTCGTAGAAATAGGACTAGACCCTCAAGAAGGCGTAGTAGCAGAAGCGGGAAGTTTTATGATGATGGATGATGGTATAAAAATGGAAACCATATTTGGTGATGGTTCTAATAGGAATCAAGGTTTTTTAGGTTCAATTCTAGGGGCAGGAAAACGTATTCTAACTGGGGAAAGTCTATTTATGACCGCATTTTACAATACCCTTGCAGGAAAACGAAATGTATCCTTTGCATCACCTTATCCTGGAAAAATAATCCCTATTGATTTGACAGAATACCGAGGAAAATTTATTTGTCAAAAAGATGCATTCCTTTGTGCTGCAAAAGGCGTGAGTATTGGAATTGAATTTAGTAAACGATTGGGCCGAGGACTTTTTGGTGGTGAGGGTTTCATCATGCAAAAGTTGGAGGGTGATGGAATGGCATTTGTACATGCGGGAGGCACAATGGCAAAAAAAGTATTGCTTTCTGGTGAAACGTTAAGAGTAGACACGGGTTGTATAGTCGGCTTTACACAGGATATCGATTATGATATTGAATTTGTTGGAGGAATTAAAAACACCATATTTGGTGGTGAGGGTTTATTTTTTGCTAAACTTCAAGGTCCAGGAACCGTTTATATACAATCTTTACCCTTTAGTAGACTTGCCGGCCGTGTATTGGCATCTGCTCCAAAAGGAGGTGGAAAAGATAAAGGAGAAGGCAGTATTTTAGGAGGTTTAGGTGATTTGTTGGATGGAGATAATAGGTTTTAAATGGTAATTTTTATGTTAATTTTTACCGAATCTTAAAAAGCAATTGATTTTTTTAGTACTTTTAAATCTGTAATCTAAAACATCCTGCCTATAGATAACTTCTACTTATTCTAACCAAAACTTAAAAAATTAATTATGGCAAGAGCAATGTTTGAGTACACCAAAACGGTACTTAAAAAAGTGAGTTTTGATGTCTCGTTGTTCTGTAAGGAAGTACAAAAAGCTATGCAGCGGTTGTTACCTTATGAAATTGAAGAGCTTAAGATTTTTATTAAATCGCTTATCCAGCAGAACCCAGAATTAAATCAATGTTTAATCTATTTAAAACCTTAAAAAAAGCGACCAATTTGGTCGCTTTTTATTTGGGTAATGGACTTATGATTTCTACATTTTGAAATGCAATAGCTCCTCTAATAATGCCAGAAATGACATTATGTAGGGCATCTATAATTTGCATTTTAAGTTCACTTTTATGATAAATTATGCTCACTTCACGTGCAGGGGTGGGCTCATTAAAATGATGTAAGTTTTCCTGAAGTTTATCGTTAAGGTCCAAGGTGTGTAAATAAGGCAAAAGGGTCATTCCCAAACCTTCATTTGATAACTTTACCAAAGTTTCGATACTACCGCTTTCTAGCTGAAAACTTTCGTCAGATTGATTTTTAAATGTTTTACAAAGATTGATGACACCATCCCTAAAACAATGTCCATCTTCTAATAACAACATGTCATCAATTTCCAAATCGGAAACGTCTATTTTTTCTTGACATTTAATCTGTGGTTAGAAGGAATATAGGCTACAAAAGGCTCAAAAAACAAAACA
>JBBKXS010000101.1:0-3234 GCA_037969605.1 Flavobacteriaceae bacterium | reverse complement strand
CATATGATGTATTTGCGACATGAAGATCTTATTCAAGCCAATGAGGATTTAAGAGAATTTATTAAGAATTCATCGGCTAATGGTAAAGCTGCAAAATATTAAAACTATTATGACAAAACGAATCTGTTTATGTATTTGCATTTGTATAGGATATCTTCATTTTTATAACTGTGAAAGTAAGTCTGTAGAAACGATTACAGTTATACCTACACCTGCTTCTGCAAAAAGTTCGGAGCCTAATTTGCATAAAGCAAATGATGGCACTATTTATTTAAGTTGGATTGAAGTACTACCAGACACGAGTAGTATTTTAAAATTTTCCACCTTGACAAAAAACAAGTTGTGGTCAGAACCCAAAACCATTGCCCAAGGAAATGATTGGTTTGTAAATTGGGCGGACTTTCCAGCTATAACTTCGTTTGGAAAACAAAATTTGGCTTCACATTATTTAGAAAAAAGTGCGGATGGTACTTATACCTATGATGTGAAATTAACACTTTCAAGCAATGATGGGAACACTTGGAGTAAACCCATAATACCTCACACCGATGGTACAAATTCTGAACATGGTTTTGTAAGCCAATTGGCCATGAATGATGATACATTATTATCTGTTTGGTTAGACGGCAGGCAATACGCTTATGCTGAAGAGCATGATTCCATCACTAAAGAAATGACCTTAAGAGCCGCTATATTTAATGCTGATGGTAACAGACTAAATGACTTCTTGATAGATAAACGTGTTTGCGATTGTTGCCAAACCGATGCCGCCATGACGGAAAATGGTCCGATTGTGGTTTATAGAAATCGCTCTGAAGAGGAAGTTAGGGATATTTATTACTCAAGGCTTGTTGATGACCAATGGACAACACCCAAGCCCATCAATAATGATAACTGGAATATTGCAGGCTGCCCTGTAAATGGTCCAGCAATCGCCTCAAAAAGCGAAACAGTCGCGGTCGTTTGGTACACTTTAGATAAAGATGTACCAACAGTTAAATTGGCCTTTTCAAATAACAATGGTAAGAATTTTGAAGCTCCATTGACCTTAAGTAAGGCATCACCATTAGGTCGTGTTGACGTTGAATTGCTAGATGATCATTCTGCTCTTGTCACTTGGATGGATATGATTGATGGCAAGACGATTATACAAATGCAACGAATTAATACCAATGGATTAAAAAGCAATCGTTTAGCTCTAGCCGAGACCTCAGAGGATAGATCTAGTGGTTTTCCAAGAATGGTCGTTAAGGGTGATACGGCTTATTTAGCTTATACACTAAGTGGCCAGGATTTAAGCATTAAAACCTTGGCCGTTAATGTTAACGCATTAGAATTAATTAATTAATTAATTAAAAAAGTGGTAGTTAAAAGTTAATCCTAAAGCGATTTTAAATGTAACCACTGGTTTCTCAAAATTACCGCTTCCTCTGTAGCATTATTATCTACTTTTAATTTTCTTAGAACAGTCAATTTTAATCCGACTTTTTCAAAGATGTCATTATACGGTATTGGCGTGTGACCTTCGACGTGGTTTTTAAAAAACAATCCAACGGAAGGATAGGTCATTTCAGTGATTTCATCTATTATGGAATCATCTTCAAAAGGTTTGTCTTCACCATACTTTACTGATAATTCCTTCATTAAGGATACTAAACTCCGTTTTCCATCGCTTCCTTCACGGATTAAAATATCGAGGCACATCCCAATTAATGCCCCTTTTGAATATACATTAGAAAAACTACTGGCATAGGCTTCATTCGTGATGTTCTCGCTCATTTCCGTAAAGCTCATAGCGTCGTCATATTGTTTTGAAATATTTATTTTACGAGCCATTGTATTGTAAAACTCTTCATCTGACACTAAACCTTCATAAACTTGAAAGTGTTGTGCAAAGTATTCGGTAACACCTTCATACATCCATAAATGCTTGGAAAAGGACGGATTATTATAATCAAAATAATGCACATCTTCCGAATGTATTCCCAATGGGGTTACAATATGAAAAAATTCATGAGCTACTATGTCCATGATCGATTTTGCCAGGTATTCTTTTGAAGACCATTCCCTTAATACGGTTACAGTAGATTTTTGGTGTTCCATAGCCCCGAACCCTCTTGGTGAGTCCTTACTCCCATCCGATAAAAACAAAATAATATCATAGCGATTAGTGGTATGGAATTCTCCAAGATAGACTTTTTGTGCTTTCATCATTTCATAAACCGTTTCCCTTATGGATTTTGCACTGTGGACTTTATTAGGGGAATAAACACTTAATTCCACATTAATATCGTCAACCATAAAGGTTTCAACATCAAGATTCCCATACATCATCGGATTATCAGTGATATCAAAATAGCGTTTTGCAAAATAATTTGAGGTCATTTTTGTTCCGTCCAGACTAAAGGATTCTCCTGTGCTCTGTAAAGAAGAAGTTCGTTTGAAATCGGCCGGGGCAATGACATCCAAGGTATATGAATTGTTTTTAAGGGAATCAAAATACCCAATAAATCCATGTAGATTTAAAACATAATTATCTGGAGAAATATTAGTGCCTTCAGGTGAAAAAATTGGAGGTGAATAACCTTTTCGTTCAATATCATAGGTGTCATTGACCCAATAGGAAATTTTATCCAATTGCTTTGCGTCATAGACAATCCAAGAGTTAGTATCAATTTTTTTGAATTTTAGAACTTTGCCATCATAATCCAAAGCCTTAAAATCCTCTATATAATTTCCAAAATCACTTACTTCATAAGATCCCTGGATCACTTTTGGCAATCTATAAATGACCTCTGCTTCAGTAAAACGTCCAGGATTAATAATTACAGGAGCTTTGTCATTTACAACAGAAGTTAAATCAATGGTAGATTGGATGGGGTTATCAATGGCCAAATCGCTATTCGACCTTATTTTCGCCGAACTACAGGCTATAAAAAATATGCTAAAGCCAAAAATGGCCAGTTGTTTTTTAGTCACTTTAATTTGAGTTTTGTCGCGCAAATCTACAATGAGTTAAATTTATTATCGTAAAGAATTTGTTAAAATGATGATTTAGTATATTAGTTGAATGCAAAAACCAATGATCAGTATATTGACTCCCTTTAAAAATACTTCACAATTTTTACTGGAATGCTTAGATTCCATAATCAATCAAAGTTATGACAATTGGGAATTATTGTTTGTTTATGACCATTCATCCGATTCAAGCTTTTATTTGGTTCAAGAGTCTGC
>JBBKXS010000100.1:0-4898 GCA_037969605.1 Flavobacteriaceae bacterium | reverse complement strand
TTTACTTTTCCATCGTTAATAGACAATTCACCATTGAAAAGAGAGCGCATTGAGGGTACCGATTTGGTGTTTTTACGCGAATTGACAGGAGGCATTTACTTTGGAGAAAAGGGGAGAAGGGATGATGGAGAAACCGCTTATGATAACTGCGTTTATACCAGGGCTGAAGTACAGCGCTTGGCCAAAAAAGGCTTTGAGTTGGCCATGACACGTTCTAAAAAATTATGTTGTGTTGATAAAGCCAACGTTTTGGAAACCTCTCGTTTATGGAGAGAAACCGTTCAGGCAATGGAAAAAGACTATCCAGAGGTTAAGGTAAGTTATGAGTTTGTAGATGCTGTAGCAATGCGGCTGGTACAATGGCCCAATAGCTACGATGTGTTGATTACCGAAAACCTGTTTGGAGATATTTTAACCGATGAAGCTTCCGTGATTTCTGGCTCTATGGGTTTGATGCCTTCTGCATCCGTAGGCGAGCACACGTCGCTTTATGAGCCTATCCATGGGTCGTATCCTCAAGCTACTGGACTTGATATAGCAAACCCTTTAGCGACCGTACTATCTGCAGCTATGATGTTTAATGATGCTTTTGGATTGATTGAGGAAGCCAAAGCCATAAGGGCTGTTGTTGATAAATCATTGGCAAAAGGTGTGGTAACTGAAGATTTAGCAGGTGGAAACAAGGCTTATAAAACGAGCGAAGTGGGCACTTGGTTAGCAAGTCATATTTAATTCGGTATTATGTAATAAAAATAATTTAGGAGCCTAAAATTAATTAGACTCTTTTTTTATCATATCCCTAAAGACCGAATTGCTGGGTTGCTCAAAAATCTCCAAATCAAAATACGGTACGGCTGCAATAACATGATCAAAAATATCGGCCATGATATATTCGTAGTTTTCCCAACGCTTATCGCTACTGAATGTGTAAATTTCCAATGGGATGCCTTGAGTTGTAGGTTCAAGTTGTCGCACCATAATCATCATAGTCTTATTAGTAGCCGGATGCTTTTCTATATAGGTTTCTATATACTTTCTGAACACACCTAAATTGGTAAGATTCCTTCCATTTAAAAGCAGGCTTTTATCAATATTATTCTTAGTATTATAAGTATCTATATCGGCTTGTCTCTTGTTGATATAAGCGCTTATTAATTGAATTTTACTTAACTTATCTATCTGATCTTTAGTTAAATAATGTACGCTATCTAATTTAATATTTAAAGCGCGTTTTATGCGTCTGCCATCAGAATTTACCATACCACGCCAATTCTTGAACGAATCGGAAATCAGGGCATAGGTAGGAATGGTAGTGATGGTCTTATCAAAGTTTTGGACCTTCACGGTGGCTAAATTAATTTCAATCACATCTCCATCGGCTCCGTATTTATCAAAAGTGATCCAGTCGCCAATGTTGACCATATTGTTAATAGACACTTGAATACTAGCCACAAAACCCAGAATGGTATCTTTGAAAATTAAAAATATGATTGCAGAAGCAGCCCCCATACCTGTCAAAAACTGAAAGAATGGGATATTGGTAATTATGGCAATTGCTGACAAAACCCCACCAACCCAAGCAAAAATCATAAAAACCTGAATATAACTATCAATTGGTTTATCATTTAAGCGAGGCAAGGTTTTAAAATAATCTTTCAGGGTATTTAATACACTTCTAACAATCCACAGGGTCAATAATATGGCGAAGACTTGCAAACCTTTTTCAACCACCTTTTCAAATTCTGAAAAATCAGAAAAAACAATGGGAATGAACTTAATGGCCACCAAAAAAGGCACAATATGCGCCACATTTATGGGTGTTTTATTTGAGATTAAAAAATCATCAAAGTTGGTTTTAGACTTCGAAGCAAATCGAACAAAGGCCTGAATCAATAATTTTTTAACAATAACATCAATAATAAAAACAACGATCAATAATGCCAACAAAAGCGCAAACATATTAAGATATTCTGCGGTAGATTCACTTATACCAACAGAACATAAATAATCGTAGAGTATATGTTTAATACGTTCCATTTTCCTTTATTTTAAAAATTTCTCTTTAATACATCTTCAAATTAGACTGCAAAAATACCATATACAACTTAATTTAACGACTCTATAACACTTAATTGTCCTAAATTTAAGGCTGCTTTTAAATAAAACCAATCTATGAATGATGTCTTAAAATGGGGTTCATATGGGTTGAATTAGCATATTTTTAGTTAAAACATCGAATTAATTGTTCTTTTAACATATAAGAAGGTAGAAATCATTTTTTTTTTTGAAGAAATGGGTTTATATTTAGAGTGCATATTAACTAACTAACATGAAAATATTCGACGATAAACACATCAAAAATGTAGTTTTTGTTGGAGCCCATTACAGTGGCAAAACCACCTTAGCAGAAACAATGTTATTTGAGGCAGGTCTAATCAATAGACGAGGTACGGTTGAAGACCAAAATACCGTTTCAGATTACCATGACATAGAGCATGAACGAAAAGCATCCATTTACGCCACTCTTTTACACACAGAGTGGCGTAATTATAAAATCAATATTATAGACACTCCGGGATTAGATGATTTCATTGGTGAAATTATTTCTTCCATTCGTGTTGCAGATACTATGGTCACGGTCATCAATGGTCGGCAGGGTGTAGAGGTGGGAACAGAAATTATTTGGAATTATATAGATTCTTATAGAAAACCTACCTTGTTTGTTATCAATCAAATAGACCATCCGTTAGTAAAATTTGAAGAAAGTTTTAAAAGCATAAAAAATTTGGTGGGCAACAATGCCGTAAAAATCCAATATCCTATAAAATTAGATGGAGCTCAAGCCATAATTGATGTGCTTAAAATGAAGTGCTATAAGTTTAAACCAGAAGGGGGCAAACCTGAAAAGCTGGAGATTCCTGATGACCAAAAAGAGTACGCCAATACCCTTCACAATGAATTGATTGAAAAGGCTGCTGAAAATGACGACGAACTTTTGGAACTATTTTTTGACAAAGGCACACTTGATGAAGACGAAATGCGCAAAGGCATCAAAGCAGGCATGATTAACCACGAGTTGTTCCCTGTGTTCTGTGTTTCTGCACTTAATGATATGGGTTCAGGTCGACTTATGGGCTTTATTGACAATGTAGCACCAGCCACTTCCGATTTACCTCCAGCACAATCTGTACAAGACAAACTTGTACAACCATCAAAGGATGCGCCAACAACCTTGTTTGTGTATAAGACCTTGTATCAGGCCAATTTAGGGCAGATGACCTTTTTTAAGGTGACCTCTGGCGAAATTAAAGTCAATGATAAACTCACCAATTCTAGAACCGGAGATACTGAAACGTTTAACCAACTCTTTATCATGGATGGAAAGAACCGGAATCCAGTGAATAAATTAACGGTTGGAGATTTGGGCGCAACTTTAAAATTAAAAGATTCAGAAACCAACGATACCTTATATGCAGGAAAAAACCTAACGGAACTAAAACCCATACTGTTTCCTGAATCCAGAATGAAAAAAGCCGTTTCGGCAGTTAACAATAAAGACGATGAAAAGTTAAGTGAGTCTCTAAAGAAAATTCGCAGTCAGGATCCCACGGCTATTGTAGGATATTCCAATGAAACCAAGGAAATGCTTTTGGGCTGTCAGGGTGAATTGCATTTGACAGCTATAGATTGGACCCTCAAAAACGTTTATGGCGTAGAAGCCTCGTTTGAAAAACCTAAACCGCCATATAGAGAAACCATTCAAAGGGGTTCAACTGCAAGTTATCGACATAAAAAACAATCTGGTGGTGCAGGACAGTTTGGTGAAGTCCACCTCAAAATTGAACCATGGTATGAAGATATTCCGGAACCTGTAGGATTCAATATCAGAGGAAAGCAAGAAATCGATTTGGATTGGGGCGGTAAACTCATATTTTATAATTGTATTGTAGGTGGGGTTATAGATGCCCGTTATTTACCCTCGGTTTTAAAAGGTGTTTTGGAGGTCATGGAAACAGGTCCATTAACCGGTTCCTATATTCGAGATGTAAGGGTCATGGTGTACGATGGTAAAATGCATCCGGTAGATTCCAACGATATTTCCTTTAAAATTGCCGCGGCCCATGCCTTTAAAGAAGCCTTTTTGAACTCCAATCCAAAGCTTTTAGAACCCGTAAACGAGCTAGAGGTCAAAGTACAGGAAGAAATGGTAGGGAGCGTGATGACCGATCTACAGTCCAGAAGAGCCATCATACAGGGCTATGAATCACTGGATAGCTACCAAATATTGAAATGTCTGGTCCCTGCATCAGAACTCTATGGTTATTCTACCGACTTAAGATCCATAACTCAGGGCAAAGCAACTTTTAAGGCTAAATTTTCAGAATACCAGTCGGTACCTATAAATGTGCAAAAACAACTAGTAAAGGAAACATAAATTAATAAAATCAATGATTATGCAGACAAAAATTTCTTATTTGAGTGACCTAAAATTCAATCTCGAAACCTGGAAACGGGAATTGCGTTTCCACATGAATGAAATGGATACCTTTCAGGAAAAATTGGAAGAAATTGCTGGAAGGGAATATGACAAAAGAGCCATGTTACAGATTGAAAACTTTCAAAACCGTATTTTAATTGAATGTAACGAAATTTCCAAACTTATGCATCGTTGTAAACACAAGATGAATACTTTGGTTATGGCAGATTATAGCGAAAATATCGATGGTCGTTTAGTGATAGGACAACGTCCGTTAAAAGATGATATGCGTCAATACATTTTGATGCATTATGAGCTTAAAGAAGAAATGATGGATTTCTTTTCTCAATATTTGTAAGGCTTTAATTATTATGCGGTTAAAATCAAAAAGACCGCTCATCAATAGAGCGGTCTTTTCTGG
>JBBKXS010000099.1:0-25217 GCA_037969605.1 Flavobacteriaceae bacterium | reverse complement strand
CATAATGAGATACTTATGTTCCATACTTCCGGCAAAAACATTAAATCCCAGAGTTTCATAAAATGTTTTCGAAGTATTAAGATCTTTAACACTAAGGCTAATGGAAAATGCTCCTAATTTCATATAGTATTTTTTTAGTTAATAGGTCAAAAGTAGATGGACTGCATAAAATAAAGCTCATACTAAAGTACCAAATCCTTCATACTTTAGTCTAAAAATAAGCAATTTATATAATTTGGCAGTCTTTAGCGATCTGTACTGCTTGAGTTCGCCGTTTGGCATTTAACTTCAAAAGTAGATTGGACACATGAGTTTTTATCGTGCTTTCGGAAAGATATAACCTATCTGCAATTTCTTTGTTGGACAAACCAAGGGATATACCTTGAAGCACTTCATATTCACGATCACTGATGTCCAAAGCCTTAATTTTCTGATGATCAACTGCTGTATTCGGCAAACGCTTTTTATCTAGGCTCTTTTTGTTTAGATAAACACCAATAAAAAAGAAAACAATAGCAAAAAACGCTATTGCAATTTCTATATTGATATTTCCCGAAATGATCGCATAACTACTCAGCTGAAAGAGCAGAAGTAAAGCCAATATGAGCAATCCAAAAACCAAAATTGTTTTTCCCATGCTTTAAAAATAAGAAACAAATGAATTTGAATACTTCTCGATGCAAAATACTTATCAGTATTGTCACTCGAAGGGGTGAAATTTAGACTTTATTTTATCTACAATGGTTTGGGCCAGTTTTTCTTTACTTTCAATAGTCCAACCTGCAATATGAGGTGTTAGCAAAACATTTTCTGCTTGAATTAAATACTGAAAAGCTACTGGTAACTCTGAAGAAAATAAATGCTCAAAGGAAGCCTTTTCATATTCCAAAACATCCAATCCGGCACCAAGGATTTTACCTGATTTTAATGCGTCAACCAGATCTTTTGTAACGACACTTTTACCACGAGCGGTATTTAAAAACCAAAAAGGGTTTTTAAATTGGTTGATAAATTTTGTATTGATCATTCCTAATGTCATAGGGGTTTGTGGTGTATGTAAACTCACAACATTTGCTCTTGTTTGAAGTTCTTCTAAAGTTACTTGTTTGCAGTTTTCGTCTCCTAGCTTGGGTTTAATATCATAACAAAGCACGGTAACATGAAATCCTCGTAGCTTTTTGGCAAAGGCTTTGCCCATATTACCATATCCAATTATCCCAATAGTTTTGCCATCGAGTTCTATTCCTCTGTTCGCTTCGCGCAACCATTTGCCTTCACGTACCTCATGGTCGGCTTTATTGAGTTTGTTAAATAAGGATAGGAGCATTCCTAAGGTATGTTCCCCTACAGCATTTTGATTTCCTTCAGGTGCAGCTATAAGTTCGATCCCTTTTTTAAGGGCATAAGCACAATCAATGTTTTCCAATCCAGCACCAACACGACCTATAAATTTTAAATTTTTGGCAGCATCCAAGAAGATTTTGTCTATTGTAAATCGACTTCTAATGACAATACCATCGTAAACACTTATTTTGGTCTCAATGTCTTCTTTTGTAGAGGTGTAATCTTCATCATTTATAAATCCCAAATCATTGAGTTGTTGGATAAGTAGTGGATGATTGGTATCAAGATGTAGAACTCTCATTAAATTTTCGGATAATGCCTTTGGGTGCGCTCATGGGTCACATTTCCTGTATGCGCGGTTGACAGTTTTTCAAAAAGCAATACATGAACCTCTTCGTCATTTTTTGTGCAGGGATTATGTTCAATCCCTTTGGGCACAATAATGAGCTCACCTTCTTTTATGATTTCGATTCGGTCCCTAAATTGCATATACAACGTGCCTTTAATAACCTGAAACAACTCATCTTCATGCTCGTGACTATGCCAAACAAACTCACCTTTTAATTTAGCTAAAATCACTTGCATGTCATCAACGATTGCAATTTGATGCGGATGCCAATTGCTTGAAAATTTTGAAAGTTTACTTTTGATGTTAATTGTGTTCATATTTAAAAAGTAAAAAATCTTAAAGGTTTAAATCCCTAAAATGATTTTAGCAATTGTAAAATAAATAAGAATCCCAAAAATATCATTGCTGGTTGTAATAAATGGTCCGGTAGCAATGGCAGGATCGATACCTCTTTTATCGAGAAATAACGGAATGAATGTTCCGATAATTCCTGCTACTACAATAACAATTATCAAAGATATAGAAATGGCCAAAGCTGTATAAAAATCATTTACCCAAGCCCAAACAAAAAACAAAAGAACAACAGCCAAAATGAATCCATTAAGAGCGGCGAGTAGCATTTCTTTTATTAAACGATTTTTGATACTTCCTTTTACATCGTCGTTTGCCAGACCTTGTACGATAATGGCACTAGATTGCACGCCAACATTTCCAGCCATAGCAGCTATTAATGGTGTGAAAAAGAATAATATCGCATATTCTTTTAACATGTCCTCGAATCCACCCATAATGTAGGCCGCACCAACACCTCCAATTAATCCTAAAAACAACCAAGGTAAGCGAGCGCGGGTCAATTGAAAAATTGTATCATCGGCTTCAACGTCCTGTGTAATACCAGCAGCTAATTGATAATCTTTATCTGCTTCTTCTTTAATAACATCCACAATATCATCGATGGTAATGCGACCCAATAAAACTTGGTTATCATCAACCACTGGAATGGCCTCCAGGTCATATTTTTGCATGATTTTGGCGACATCCTCGGCATCATCATTGACATTGACGGAATCTACACTGGAAATATAAATATCGGCTATTTTTTGATCACTTCTAGCCGTAATTAAATCTTTTAAAGACAAGCGTCCAATAAGTTTATCCTGTTTATTAACAACATAAATGGAATGTACTCTGGTTACATTTTCAGCCTGACCTCTTATTCTACGCAAGCAACCAGCAACGGTCCAAGTTTCGTAAACCTTGACTAGTTCTTTTGCCATAAGACCACCGGCGGTGTCTTCATCATAGGCCAAAAGTTCGGTAATTTCAGCTTTATGATCTTCATCTTCAATGTTAGAAATAACTTCGCGTTGACGAGCTTGAGGAAGTTCTGCAATTATATCAGCAGCGTCATCTGTATCCAGCTCTTCAATCTCTTCTGCAATTTCTTTAGCTGAAAGGTTACGAAGTACTTTTTCTCGATTGTCCTCATCCAACTCCATCAAGATGTCTGAAGTGGTTTCAGAATCTAAAAGTTTGATAACATAGATGGCATCGTCCAAATCGAGTTCGTCAAGAATTTCGGCGATGTCTGCGTAGTGAAACTCGTTTAAAAGTTTGCGTAACTGCTTGTCGTTTTTGAATTCAATAAGTATCTCGACTTTCTCAATAAGTTCTTCAGTCAATTGAAACTGTATGTTATCTTTTTCTTCTTTCAAGCTAAAATAAATTACTGATGTTCAATGTCCCTTGTAAGTTGGATAAATCCAGCAACAGTTAACTGTTCAGGGCGTTTGTCAAATATACTATTTGCTTTTAAATTATCGTTTAAATTGAATGTTTTTAAACTGTTACGAAGGGTTTTTCGGCGTTGTTGAAAAGCTGTTTTTACCACTTTAAAGAATAAGATTTCATTACAAGGAAGTTTATAATCTTCTTTTCTTTTCAATAATAACACGCCAGATTCCACTTTTGGGGGCGGATTGAATACCGTTGGAGGCACCGTAAATAAATAAGTAGCATCATAAAAAGCTTGTGTTAAAACCGATAAAATGCCATATACCTTATTGCCTTCTTTAGAGCAAATGCGCATAGCAACTTCTTTTTGAAACATTCCTGAAAATTCAGGTATCTGATCTCGCATTTCTATGGTTTTAAATAAAATTTGAGATGAAATATTATATGGAAAATTACCAATGATAGCAAAAGGGTCATCGTTGAAAATTTGCTTGAGATCGTATTTTAAAAAATCTTTTTCAATGATGCGATCACTAAGATTTAGAAAGTTTGCCTTTAAATAAGCTACCGATTCTGTGTCAATTTCGATTACATGGGTTGTAATGTTTTTCTTTAGTAAGTATTTGGTAAGCACACCCATACCTGGACCAATTTCCAAAACATGTTCATATCCATTTAATGAGAGAGAATCGGCAATCTTTTCAGCGATAGATTCATCGGTTAAAAAATGTTGGCCTAAATGTTTTTTTGCTCTGACTTTGTATTGGTTATTTGTCACGAATTTTATTTATTTAATGGATTCCTGCCTTCGAAGGAAAGGCAAATGTTTTAGTTGAAACCAACTGAAAATTCATCTATGATTTCAAGTTCTGTGCGAAAAGCGAGCATTTTATTGGCAAATCGTTTTAGTCCTTCGTTTCTCAACCTTTCGGCATCTTCTTTATAATAGGCATCCAGACTTTCACGGGAAAATGCCCTGTATTGAATCGAATAGGTGACGCTCCCATGCTCTTCTTCGACCAAAACTTTGGTTAGTTTTGCCTCTTTAAATTTTCCGGTAGCAAGCACTCGAGGAATATGTTCTTTTATCCAGATTAACCACTCATCATGAATGCTTTGTTCTATGTTAATGGTTACGTTATAAATAATCATGCGTGTTCTCGATTTTAAAGGCGTTAGAGAGTTTTTGCAAATAACAGGAGTTCTTGACCATCTTCAAAAGGATTTATTCTTTTTTCATAAGATAAGTCTAATTTCTCTAATAATTTAATGGAGTTTTTATTCGTGGGCAATGTAATTGCAGTTATTTTCTTTAAATCGAATTTATCTTTAGCGAGTTTCAAGATTTCAATGGATGCTTCGTAACCAAAACCTTTGCCTTCGTAGTTTGGCAGAAATCCAAATCCTATTTCGACATCTTTTAGTTGTTCACGTTTAACAAGGCCACAGGTGCCAATCGCTTTATTTTGTTCAGCTTTTAATAACACCTTGAAAATACCAAATCCGTTCACTTTATAACTTTTAAGAATTCCTTTTTTGAGGTGTTTTTCTGCATCAGGTACAGTTTTTATATTCCGGTCTCCAATATAGGTTAACCAGTTTGGAGTGTTCATAATTTCTAAAAAGAATGGTGCATCACCTATTGTAATTTTTGAAATAATAAGGCGATTGGTTTCAATAATGGGCATGGCATCAATTTATGGCATCACCACGAAGCATCCTAAATTTCTTTCTAGCTTCAACAAAGTAAATACTGTCTTGATGATTAAAAATGATTTTTTCGTAAAGTTCTTTAGCTTTTTCTGGTTGCCCGAGTTGATTGTTGTATAATTCGGCTAAATAATAATAGGCGTCGTCGACCAAAATGCCGTCTCTATAATTAGCGAGAATAGATTGATAGTTGTCTACAGCCTTATCGAATTGTTTTTTTTGTTCGAATAATTGAGCCTGTTTAAACAAAGCTTGAGGAATAATGCTTTCACCCTTATGTTCCAGTATTATAGTATCTAAAAGCGAAATGGCTTGATCTGTTTTGTTTTGAAAAGCCATCAAATCGGCTTTGGAATACAATTTTAAGGCCACATGTAAAGAGTCGTCATATTTATTATCTGAAATTAATAATTTTAAATCCAAAGCATCGTTGGCTATGAGTTGAGAAGTTGAAGACTTTAATATTTTAAGTTGTGCTTCAGCCCAATCAAAATCACCTTTATAATAACTGGTTTTGGCTACCTTAAAACGCGCCTCTTGAGAAATGGTGCTATTTTTTAGATTTGCTTGTATTTGAGTGTAATAAATTAAAGCTTCGTTAAACTTTTCCTGTAACACCAAGATATCACCTAGTTTTAGTTTTACCGTGGCTGCCTGAAATACCGAAAGATTTAGGTTCAAGCTTTGCTTTAAAAATTGACTGGCCTCTTCCGGTTGCTGTAAATGAAAGGCCAAAAAGTCGCCATAGGCGATTTGTAATGACAAAGTTTGTTCGTAAGTTCCAAATTGCTTAAACAAGTAGAGGTACTTTTTATCAATTTCTGGAAGTTCCTTTTTAGTGGCATTAGTGGTTTCTATATCCAATAGATACTGATGTGCTAAAAGCACAGTTTGAATGTCCAGACAATTTTCGAGTATATAATTAAAAATGGCATTGGCCGTATCAAATGCTTTCGCTTCGACAACTGTAACTGCTAATTCGATAATTCGATCTAAGCTCTCAGGGTTACGTTTGTACAAGGCTTTTTCTTGAGTGAACGATTTGTCATATTCCTTTTCCTGAACAAACAGCCAACTCAATAACTCATACCAATATGTGTCTGGTTGTGTTTGAATTTTTTTTAACAGTAATTTTTTTAGGATTATATTGTTTTCGCTGCCCTTGTTTTCTGAAATAAAATCACTGAAAATTCTCTTGCTATTGTTTAAAAAATCAGGCTTTGATTCTATATAATCGATATAATTTGAAAACATTTGCTCCACATTGCCAAGTTCTCCATAAATTCGAGCTAACTGCATATTAAAATTGGAGTTTGGGAGTAATTCCATTCCTTTTTTATATACAATAATGGCATGTTCCAATAGAGAGTGCATTTCAAATTGATTGGCAATACTAGAGGTGTATACGGGGTTTTCTTCAATAAATGAAGCCGCCTTTTTATAATATTGATTTGCTATCTCCAAACTGTCTTTCAGTTGATAGTTATAGCCCATTTCCACTAAAAGTACTGGGAATTTATATCTAGCCATTCGATCTACAATAGCTTCTTGTGCTTCATCGTAACGCTCCAACTGTTGTAGAGTGCTGATGATTTTATTAAAAATAGTAGGGTTGTTATTATTTTCATTTAGTTTTTGATAACTAATCAATGCCTTTTCAAATTCTCCTCGTTTAAAATAGTCATCGGCAATTTCCTCGCTTTGCGAAAATGAAAGCACAGAAAACAATAAACCAACAAGAAGTAAGGTCCTTTTCATAATACGAATTTATGTAAATATAACTAAAGTAAGTTTTTAGTATTGTGAATGTTTTTATAAAAAAAATGCCCAAACAAAAGTTTAGGCATTACCAGATAAAATAAATGTGCTATTAACCATTATATTATAAAAATGATTCAATTATCTTGATTGGCAAAATTTTTAAGTTGGTTGTTTTAATTGTACAAATCTCTCATTAAAAGAATACTTTGCTTACCATGACAATTAGGGTTACAAGCAGTACAATGCGTTTAATATTTTTCATAAGTAGGTCAGTTCTTATTTGGACTACTAACTTCAAAAATATTTTGGAAAAAACAAAAAAATATGACAAAAAATCGTTGAACAACGTCTTTTTTGATGATTTCAGCGTATAATTATAAAAAAATTCTTACAAATTAAATTTTATCAAACCCTGTATAAGGAATTAAAACTTCGGGGATTTGGATGCCATCTGGAGTTTGATAGTTTTCTAAAATGCCTGCTAGAACTCGAGGAAGGGCTAATGAACTTCCATTTAGGGTGTGGCAAAGTTCGATTTTCCCATCTGAATTTTTAAATCGCAATTTTAAACGGTTGGCCTGAAATGTTTCAAAATTTGAAACAGAAGAAATCTCTAACCATCTATCTTGAGCAGTTGAAAACACTTCAAAATCATAAGTCAATGCTGAAGTAAATCCTAAATCGCCACCACATAAACGCAAAATTCGATAGGGTAATTTAAGCTCTTTCAAAAGGACTTTTACATGACTGACCATTTCTTCAAGCGCAATATAAGAACGATTGGGATGCTCAATACGTAAAATTTCAACTTTATCAAATTGATGCAAGCGGTTCAATCCTCTTACATGAGCACCGTAACTTCCGGCTTCACGTCTAAAACAAGGTGTATAACCTGTGACCGCAATTGGCAATTCAGATTCGCTTAGCAAATTATCTCTGAACAAGTTGGTTGCAGGAACTTCTGCAGTTGGGATGAGGTATAAATTATCTTCGGTAACATAATACATTTGTCCCTCCTTATCTGGTAATTGTCCCGTTCCAAACCCTGAAGCCTCATTAACTAAATGAGGGAGTTGATATTCGGTATAACCGGCAGCGGTATTTTTATCCAAAAAGTAAGCGATTAAAGCACGTTGTAATTTGGCGCCTTTATCCTTATAAACAGGGAAACCAGCTCCAGTAATTTTGTTGCCGAGTTCAAAATCGATAATATCATACTTTTTTGTAAGTTCCCAATGTGGTAAAGAATCCTTATGTAATTTAGGAATATCACCTTCTCTGTACACCTCTTGATTGTCTTGCTCTGTATTCCCTGAAGGGACAAGTGCGTTGGGAACATTAGGAATTTTGTAAAGCAATTGGTTGAGAGCTTCAACTTTTTCATTAAGTTGTTCACTTAAGCTTTTAGATTCTTCTTTTAATTGACCTGTTTTTTCTTTAAGAATATTAGCTTTTTGAACTTCTCCCGATTTGAATAAGTTACCAATCTCTTTAGATAAACTATTAGATTCTGCCAGAATATTATCCAGTTGTGTTTGCAAACGTCTTCGATCCTCATCAGAAGCAATGACTTCATCAATCATTTTTGTGGCATTAATATTTCGTTTGGCCAAGCCTTTTATGACTTCTTCTTTATGTTCTCTAATAAATGGGACTTGTAACATTATGGAATAATTTTAGGCGACAAATTTAAACAATTACGACTACATTTGACTTTGTTTTAAGGGTTTTTACTCAAACGCCTCCTCAACAAAAATAATAATATTGTTACGCTGTTTAACCAATAAATTTTAGCGCATCTGCTTGGTCCATTTGCAATTGGAATTGTAAAGATTCCAAGGACTCAAATTTACGTTCATCTCTTAAGCGTTGCAGCAATTCAATCTTTAGTTTTTGGTTGTAAAGGTCTTGGTCAAAATCAAAAAAGTGAACCTCTATGGATTGTTTTGTCCCATCAACAGTTGGATTGGTTCCAATATTCATCATGCCATAAAAGAAGGTATCTTCAATACATGATTTCACAACATAAACCCCATTTTTTGGAATGAGTTTATAGTCTTCTTTAATATCAATATTGGCGGTCGGAAAGCCAATTTGTTTGCCAATTTGTTTGCCTTTTATAACAGTTCCAGTCAAAAAGTACTCATAACCCAAAAAAGCATTTGCTGTTTTAATATCGCCATTATTTAAAGCCTTTCTTATTTTAGTGGAACTTACAGCAACATCCTCCACATCTTGAACTGAAATTTCTTCTACTTTAAAATTATATTCTTTACCAAAAGCGATAAGGTCCTTAATGTTGGCTCGCCTATTTTTTCCAAATCTGTGGTCGTAACCAATAATAATATATTTTGCATTGAGTTCATTGACCAGAATTTCCCTAACAAAGTGTTCAGCTGATAATCTTGAAAATTCTTTGGTAAATTTTTTTATGACCAAATGATCCAAACCTAACTGGGACAAAACCTCTTGCCGTTCTTCTATGGTGTTCAAAAGTTTAACTTCTACTGCACTTTGTAATACCATTCTTGGATGAGGGAAAAATGTAAGAATAACGGATTGGAGCCCTTTTTCTTTGGCAATGATTTGAAGGCGTTTAATAATTTTTTGATGCCCTAAATGAACACCATCAAAAGTGCCAATTGTGATTACCGATGGGCTTTTAGGATATGATTTAAAAGAGTGATGTAATTTCAAATACAGAATTTTTTGTAAAAATAACTATTAAACCTATTAAAATAAGAAGATGGTTGATATTTCACCCTCTACTTTTTCCTTTTTAACCACCATTATTTTTTAATAAATGGCAATGTAACTGAGGCATTATCTTTTGTAATTCTAATAAAATACATGCCTTTACTAAAAGCGGAAGTTTGTGTTTTTAGATCTTCGGTGTTTAAAATTTGTTTGGTCATTATAATTTGTCCAAGCATATTAAAAATCTGAAAATTATTTGGCAAATCGTTTATGGTCCTGACTTTAATGGTTAATTCTGTGGTTGTAGGGTTAGGAAATAAAGAAACATCATTAGTAATAAAGTAATTGCCAACACTTAATGTAGTTGTTGAGATTACAGTAGATTCGGAAGCCCCAAATACACCTCCGCTTTTAATAACAGTATTATCATCTGTCTTTAACACATAAGAGCCATTGCCATATAAGCAGCAAATGCCATCGTCAGCAGAATCTGATATTGTAAACGTATAGCATTCATTTGGAACCACATTAAAAGCATAATTAAAGGTTTTATTATCATCGGGGTTATTATAATTATGGCTGTACAATATTGTATTGCTACTATTTTTAAATTCCCAACTGGTTTCTTCACCATAATCATCTGTTGCCAGGGTTAGATGTACTTGAGTTGTAGATTCATAAGAAGCGCCTATGAAAGCCTCAATATCAATATCGTTACAGTTTCTTTGATCACTGTTGGATTGTGAGACGGAGATATTAAAATCGTTATTACCTGTAGGCGTACTCATATTTGGTAAATTAATTATTTCAGAAGCTCCTTCTGCCAAAGACCCCGTCCAATTAATGATTACTGGAGTTCCATTATTTAAATCATATGCTATGGTAGCCGATGTTAAGGTTACAGTTCCATAATTTGCCAATTTAATTTCTGGAGTGAATGAACCAATACAGGGATCTAAATTCAAATTCATAATTTTAATACTTCCGTCATAACTTACTGAAGGTAGGGCAGTATCTGAAACAGTTGAATTGGCCAATGATAAGCGAGTCCCAGACAAGACACCATCCATTCTTGTATTTTGGCCATTGGTAAAGATGTTCATACAGGCATCATCGGTATAGTCCATATAATTTTCAATCATATCCAAAATACCATCAGGAACGGTTGGACAGGAGTCTGCACCAACAGGACAATCAAAATTTGCTTGTTTTACGGGAGGCGTATCAGTGACTTCATCTCCAACTCCATTGCAACCGCCTTCAAATGTATGATATAAACCTAAATAGTGACCTACTTCATGGGAGGTAGTTCTTCCTAAATCATAAGGGATTGAACTATCTAAATTGACACCAGTAGCATCATTGGAACCAAAATATTTATAGCCCATAACCACACCATCGGTATCGGTTGGCCCACCGGGGTATTGGGCATAGCCTAAATCGGTATTGTCAGTAAACGTTACCGTCCACATATTAAGGTATCTCGATGAGTCCCAAATAGTCATGGGCTTTAAAGAACTATCGGTAATGCCAAATGAAGGCCAAGACGTTGCAATACCTGAGAGATTGTACCGTACAATGCCTGTTGTTGGGTTACAATCTGGATCCTCTCTTGCTAAATAAAATTCGATATTGGTATCGGATCCATCCGGATGCGAATTTTCACCTCTAGTACCAGCAATTTTTCTATAATCTTCATTAAGCACTTGAATTTGAGACAGTACTTGTGCATCTGATATATTAGCTCCAGCACCTATTGCCGTGCCATTGTGTATGACATGTACCACAACAGGAATTCTAACAAGTGTTGCTCCACTTGTAGATTGAAGTTTTGAAGTTTTATGAGCTTTAATTGTGGTTTGCAGTTTTTTTTCAAATTCTGAACCGCCCATCATGTTTGGGTATTTTTTTAAAAGTTCAGCGTTATATTCGTCAGATAGACATCTGAAAATTCCATTTGGAGAAGGTTGGGCTTTTCTGTGAATTGGTTTTTTTTCCTGAGCAAACAAAATGCCAGAACACATAAAAAAACTCACCATAAGCAAGTTCAATGTCATACTTTTCATAGGGCTGTCAACAAATATTTTTATAAATATATGAATTTATGTCTTTTAATAGAAATATATTCTTTATAGGGCCTAAAATTCATTTTTGATGGTTGATTTATGTGCCATTAAATGTGTTCATGGTTATAGAAATACCAGCAGTTCCAAATGATTTTATAAGTTCAATTGATTTTTCCAATCGCTCAGGCAAAAGTTTGTTTTCTTCATCAGTCCATTCTCCCAAAACATAATCAACTTGTCTCCCTTTACCAAACTCGTCGCTGATTCCAAATCTAAATCTGTTGTAGTTTATGGTCTGTAGTTTGTCCTGAATATCTTTTAAACCATTATGCCCACCATCACTGCCTTTGGTTTTTAGTCTGATAGTACCGAAGGGTAAGTTGATGTCGTCAGTGATAATAAGCAGATTTTCTAATGGAATTTTTTCTTTGGTCAACCAATAAAGAACAGATTTCCCACTCAAATTCATATAGGTACTGGGCTTTAACAAAATAAATTGTCTGCCTTTAAATTTATAGATGGCAATATCTCCAAGTTTTTGTGTTTCAAAAAGCAAAGATTCTTTTTCCGCCAAAAAATCGAGAATTTTAAACCCGACATTATGACGAGTTTTTTGGTATTGCCCTCCAATGTTACCCAATCCTACAATGAGAAATTTTTTCATAATGTTAATGTCTTCATGTTTCTCTGAAGGATTTTCTTTTTTAAAGAGGTTAAAGAAGAATTTTAGCATGAGGTTAATTTATGTAAAAATAAAAAAGCATCCTGATATATCAGAATGCTTTTGATTTATTAAATGTGTAAGTGAATTATTCTTGAGTTTCAGAAGTTGCTTCAGTGGATGCTTCTGCCCCTTCAGCTAATCCTTCTTCACCTTCTTCACCTTCATGTTCTAATTCTTCCATTACTTCTTCAAATTCATCTATACTCGCTCTTGAACGGGTAACTTGACATATCACGGTATTATCTGGATGTAAAATAGTGAAAGCTTTATTTTCTAAAGCAGTGACGTATAATTTATTTCCAATTTTTAAAGGCGAAATGTCCGCTTCAAGATAATCAGGTAAATTATCAGGTAAGGCCTTTACTCTTAGTTTACGTTTGTTCCTACGCAATACGCCACCATTTAAAACCCCTTTTGAAGTTCCAATAATATGTACTGGAATATCCATGGTAATCTCTTTGTCGGCAAATAATTGATAAAAATCCACATGCAAGATTCTATCGGTTGTCGGGTGAAACTGTATGTCCTGCATAATAGCATTGTAAGGTTCACCATTCTCTAAAGCAATCACAACGGTATGTACGTTGGGAGTATATACCAGTTTTGAGAATGCTAATTCTGCCGCAAAGAAATGCACTGGTTTGTCTCCTCCGTATAATACGCAAGGAACCTGACCAGCATTACGTAAGGCCTTTGTTGCTTTTTTGCCTACGCTTTCTCTTTGAGATCCATTGATTGTAATTGATTTCATTGTTTTTGTTTATATTAATATTGATTACATTATAAATTTTGAACTTATTGATTTGTTGTAGTGCACATTATGCATAACATCGGCAAAAAGTTCGGCACAGCTAATCACTCTAATTTTGCTGCTTTTTTGTTTTAAAGGAATCGTATCGGTTACAATTAACTCCTGTAATTTGGAATTTTCTATTTTTTCATAAGCATTACCAGATAGAATAGGATGTGTACAAATGGCCCTTACACTTAATGCGCCACGCTCCATCATCAGATCTGCCGCATGGGTCAAGGTCCCGGCAGTATCGACCATATCATCTACCAATACTACATTTTTACCTGTGACATCGCCAATAAGTTCCATGCTGGAAATTACGTTGGCTTTTGCACGTTGCTTGTAACAGATGACTACATCGCTTTCCATTGCTTTTGAATAAGCATAAGCCCTTTTTGAACCTCCCATATCTGGAGAGGCAATGGTTAAGTTTTCTAAATTTAAACTTTTTAGATATGGCAAAAATACTGTTGATGCGAATAAATGGTCCACAGGTTTTTCAAAAAATCCTTGAATTTGATCGGCATGTAAATCCATTGTGATAATGCGGGTAGCTCCGGCAGCTTCTAACATTTTCGCTACCAATTTGGCAGCTATTGGCACTCTTGGTTTATCTTTTCGATCTTGTCTGGCCCAACCAAAATAAGGTAGAACAGCTGTAATATGTCTTGCAGATGCACGTTTAGCAGCATCAATCATTAGCAGCATTTCCATTAAGTTTTCTGGACCAGGATGGGTTGAACCAATAATAAATATTCGTGTCCCTCTTATAGATTCTTCATACGAAGGCTGAAACTCACCATCACTATAGGTTGAAGTGATTACTTTACCCAACTTTACGCCAAAAGTAGTTGCAATTTTTTCAGCAAGTTCCTTACTTTGATGGCAAGAAAAAATTTTAGCTTCGGTAATTACGTTTGGCATTTGTAATGAGTTGTATAGTAATGAATTAAATTACTTTCGTTTAACGAGGTGCAAATTTAGGAATTAATTCGGACTGCAAAAGCATAAAAGCCACTATTTTAATTGTAAGTACTGATTTATTTTATAATTTTGCAATCCAAATTGCTCAAGTGGCGGAATTGGTAGACGCGCTGGATTCAAAATCCAGTTCTTTCGGGAGTGTGGGTTCGATTCCCACCTTGAGTACAAAAGCTTCAAGTGGGTCTTGAAGCTTTTTTTATGCCATTTTTTTACGGCTTCGGGCTCTACTTTTAAATTCTGGAACATGCTCATGCTGCTGCTTAGTCTCCATTCCTTTTCGTCATATTCCAGTGTTCTCAACCATAACATTTTTAATTAAAGGAGCATCATATATCACACTAGTTTGGGCACATGTAGTATAGCACAAGGTTCAGTAAATTGGATTACTAAGGGAAATGAATTGTACATATAGAGCAGACATCAAAACGTTTGTGCAATTCTAAAAAATGCCATACATTGAATCGAAATATAATTTAGCCTAGCGCTTTAAACAACCAATATTTATGAAAAGAAGATCCTTTTTTAAAAACAGTGTTTTTGCGAGCTTGGTATTGGGGATAGCTCCAGTCCTGCTTAGTGTAGGTGCCAAAAAGCCTAAAATTGATGGGAAGTTTGTACACATGGTATTCTTTTACCTCAAAGAAGCAACCTCAGTAGAAGAATTTAAAGCCATCACCTCAAACTTTATTTTATCCATGGATCTTGTAAAAAGCTATCATATCGGAATCCCCGCTGGCACACCAAGGGACGTGGTGGATAACTCATATTCAGTTTGTCTGGTAGCCACTTTTGATTCCAAGAAAGACCAAGACGCCTATCAAACCCACCCCATTCATCTTAGATACGTTGAAGATCATAAAGACAAATGGAATAAAGTGGTTATTTACGATTCTTGGGCTGGATAATCGCTAATGCATTGGTTTAAGAACCAAAGGATAGGTCAGTATTTTTTCGAATGCTATGTCAGTACTTCAGTTTCGGTTACTTTCCCTTTTATATTGTATAAGATTTGCTTTAACACCTTGATTTCAAAAGCTTCAAGTTTAACTTGAAGCTTTTTTATACCATTTTTTTCACAGCTTCCAATTCCACTTTTAAGTCTTGGAACATGCTCATGATACTGCTCAGTTTCAATTCCTTTTCGTCATACTCCTGGGTATTGATGCAGCAGGTAAACTCCCATAGTTCCAAAACATTTTCTGCTTTAACCACATAGGGTTTATAGGCTTTGTTGTCGCTGCTCAACAATAAGGTGCCGTTGTCCTTGATTTGGTTATAGACCCGCTTATATACCAAGCCATCATCTTTGGTCAAGACAACAAAGGTTCTGCCATTTTTTATATCATTTATATCTTCTACAAATTTTGCCACCACAAAGGCGCCATCTTTTACCGGCAACATAGAATCGCCCTTAATGGGAAACGCACGGTGTGTTCCCGTTGGTAAAAATGGCAATTTGATTTTTTGAAGCTGTTCAATATATTCGGGGTCTGCATAACCCTCCAAATATCCTGCTGATGCTTTTACAGGAATAATTTCAATGAGGTCTTCGTTGTCTTCATTAACGGTTACTGGAAACAATACACGTTTGTTTCCTATTTCAATAAACGAGGTGTCCTTTGCTAATCGCAGATCATTTCTTACTAAAATATCAATGGGAATATTAAAATAATTGGATAAATCGATCAAGCGATCTATTGGAGGTTCTGACCGACCTTCTTCATAGGACCCTATCATAGACCTAGACCACCCCAACTCTTCGGCAAAGCGTTCTTGAGAGAGTTTTTTAAGGGTTCGTAGATGCTTAATGTTTGCCTGAATGCGTTTCATTTTTTAACACTATTTACTACAAATATAAGCAATAATAACTACACGATGTAGCTTAGCTTTGTAAAATTAAAACCATGTATCTCAATTGTCATACATATTATAGTTTGCGTTACGGCACCATAAAGCCAGAGCGATTGCTTGCCATTGCATCAGAAAATGGTCTGCAAACATTGGCATTGACCGATATCAATACCACCTCTGCCTGTTTGGATTTTGTACGCCTTTCACCCAAATACAAAATCAAGCCTGTGCTTGGGATTGATTTTAGGAATGGTGCCCAACAGCAATTCATTCTTATTGCAAAAAGCAATAATGGTTTTTATAATATCAATCAGTATCTTTCTACATTTTTGCATGATGTTGAATCAAAAATCCCGAAACACGCCCCGGAACTTGAAGATACTTTTGTGGTGTATCCTTATGAGCATAACACATATTATAACTTAAAAGCAAATGAATTTTTAGGCATCAAGCCACAGGATCTCAATAAACTAAAATTTTCTAAATGGAATACCTTCCGAAGTAAACTAGTAGTCTTGCAAACGGTTTCTTTTGAGAACAAAAAAGGATTTAACACCCATCGTTTGTTGCGGGCCATTGACAACAATACATTGTTAAGTAAGCTTCCAAAAAATGAACAGGGTCAGGAGACTGATGTAATGTTGCCTTATGATGAGTTATGCGAAACGTACAGAGAATTCCCGGAACTTTTAAAAAACACGAGATCACTTTTAGAGGGTTGTTCTATTGAGTTTGATTTTTCACAAGAAATACCAAATAACCAAAAGTCATTTACTCTAAGTGAAGATTCAGATTATCACTTGCTGCAAAAATTGACTTATGAGGGCATTGCATATCGTTATCAAAACCCCGATGAAACCATTTATAACCGAATCAAAAAGGAGTTAAATATCATCAAAGAAAAAGGCTTTGTATCCTACTTTCTTATTAATTGGCGAATTCTGGAATATGCGCGTAGCAAAGGCTATTTTTATGTTGGTCGTGGTAGTGGGGCCAACAGTATTGTTGCCTACTTGTTGCGAATCACCGATGTTGACCCCATAGAATTGGACCTTTATTTTGAGCGTTTTATAAATCTTTTTCGGAAAAATCCTCCCGATTTCGATATTGATTTTTCATGGACAGATCGTGACGATATTACTCAATTTATCTTTGAGAATTTTAAAAACACAGCACTTCTTACCGTTTATAACACTTTTAAATTTAAAGCTTCTGTTAGAGAGCTTGGAAAAGTTTTCGGTTTGCCAAAAGCGGAAATGGATATGCTCACCAGAGGAAACTACAATGTTAAGGATTTAGACAAACTATCACAACTGGTCATAAAATACAGTACCTATATTCAAGGGTTTCCCAATTATTTGGGCATTCATGCTAGTGGCATTATTATTTCCGAAAAGCCTATTCATTATTATACAGCAACATTTATGCCTCCAAAAGGCTTTTCAACAACACAATTTGACATGGTGATTGCCGAAGATATTGGGCTTTATAAATTCGACATTTTAAGTCAGCGTGGATTGGGAAAAATCAAGGACACTTTAGAAGTGGTGGCATATAACTGTCCTGAAAAACCACCTATAGACATTCATGATATCAAACGCTTTAAACAAGATGAGCGCATCAAATATTTATTGCGAAATGCCAAAGCCATTGGTTGTTTTTATGTAGAATCCCCTGCGATGCGTATGCTACTAAAAAAACTGCAAGTCGATAATTACTTGGGTTTGGTGGCCGCCAGTTCTGTTATTCGTCCCGGTGTTGCAAAATCAGGAATGATGCACGAGTATATATTGCGGTATCGCTATCCTGAACGCAGAAAAGATGCACATCCCGTGTTACTTAATATTATGCCAGAAACATATGGAGTTATGGTCTATCAAGAAGATGTGATTAAAGTGGCTCATCTTTTTGGAGGCTTAAGTTTAGGGGAAGCCGATAGATTACGTCGTGGCATGTCGGGAAAATTTCGTTCAAGAGATGAATTTTTAATGGTGAAGCAACAATTTTTTGATAATTGTAAAGGAGATGGAAAACCAGAACATCTTACTGCAGATATTTGGAGACAAATTGAAAGTTTTGCAGGTTATGCGTTTGCCAAAGGGCATTCTGCTTCTTATGCTGTAGAAAGTTATCAAAGTTTATTTTTAAAGGCGTATTTCCCTTTGGAATATATGGTGGCTACCATTAATAATTTTGGAGGATTTTACCGAACCGAATTGTATGTTCACGAGGCCAGAATGCAGGGAGGCATTATTGAGGCACCTTGCATTAACAACAGTTTTAATGAAGCCGTTATACGACACAAAATCATTTATTTAGGATTCATGTTTTTACAATCGTTGGAAACAAAAACCATAAAAAAAATAATCGCGGAGCGACAAAAAAATGAGGGTTATAAAAGTTTGGACGACTTTATTGAGCGTGTGCTGATTTCGGTGGAACAAATTTCAATCCTAATAAAAATTGATGCCTTCCGGTTTACGGGAGTCAATAAACGAGAATTACTTTGGGAAGCTCATCTTAAAATTAGCAAAACAATTCCCGAAGAACATATAGTTACATTATTTCAAACGGAAAAGATCAATTATAAAACACCCGAACTGCCAAGTACGTTTTTAGAAAATGCTTTTGACGAAATGGAACTATTGGGATTTTCGCTTTGTAGTCCTTTTAGGTTGTTGTCAATGCCACAGCAAAACGGGTTAAGGGCAAAAGAGCTTATAAGGCATAAAAATAAGATTGTCACGATTGAAGGGTATCTGATTACTAGAAAAAACACAGTGACCAAAAATCATGAAACCATGTATTTCGGCACCTTTTTAGATCGTGACGGGGATTTTATTGATACAGTCCATTTTCCGCCCATTGCTGCCAAATTTCCATTTAGGGGATCAGGGATTTATAAAATAACTGGAAAAGTTATGGAAGACTTTGATTGTGTTAGTATAGAAGTCGTCTCTATGTATAAGTTGGCTATTATTGAAGATCCAAGATATAGCGATGCCTCCAAATCTATTGAAGTATGATTTTAGAAAACAGAACCATTGTGCACATGGACTTAGACACCTTTTTTGTGTCCTGTGAACGCTTGCTCGATAGTCGGCTTATAGGGAAACCGATACTTATTGGTGGCACAAGTGATCGTGGTGTGGTAGCATCATGTAGCTATGAAGCTCGTAAATTTGGGATACACTCTGTTATGCCAATGCGTATGGCAAAACTACTTTGTCCTGAAGCTATTGTGCTTCGGGGGAATTCTGGAATTTACTCTAATTTTTCAAAACATGTAACCGATGTGATCAAGGAAGCCGTACCACTTTATGAAAAAACTTCTATTGACGAATTCTTTATTGATCTTACAGGCATGGATAAATTTTTTGGCTGTCACAAACTGGCTTCCGAATTGCGACAACGTATCATGAAGGAAACAGGTTTGCCCATTTCGTTTGGGTTGTCGGTTAACAAAACCGTTTCTAAAATTGCGACTGGAGAAGCCAAGCCAAACAATCAAATACAAATTTTAAAAGGCACTGAAAAACCATTTCTGGCGCCTTTGTCTGTTCGAAAAATCCCTATGGTTGGTGAGGTGACCTACAAATCGCTCTGTGATTTAGGGATAAAGCGTATTCAAACAATACAAGAGATGCCTATGGGTTTGATGCACAAAGTCCTAGGAAAAAATGGGCTGGTCATTTGGGAAAAAGCTAATGGTATAGATAATAGTCCTGTAGAGCAATATCACGAGCGCAAATCCATTTCTACCGAACGCACATTTAATACAGACACTACCGATGTGGCTAAATTAAAAGGAATCATCATTGCCATGGCAGAAAATTTAGCCTATCAATTACGGCGTGGAAACAAATTAACCGCATGTGTAATGTTTAAAATCAGGTATTCCGATTTTCAGACCTATACCCAACAACAGCACATTCCTTATAGTGCCATGGATCATAGTATCATTCCCATAGTATTGGAATTGTTTCAGAAACTATATAATCGAAGATTGTTGGTGCGCTTAATAGGGGTGAAATTTAGTCATTTGGTCGAAGGTGGCCATCAAATTAATCTGTTTGAAGACAACGAAAAACAACTTCATTTAAGTCGGTCTATAGATAAAATGCGTGAGCGTTACGGGGATAGGGCAGTTATTGCAGCAGCGGGTATGGAGGCAAAAAGTATTGGCCGGTGGAATCCTTTTACAGGAGAGCCTCCACCATTATTGGCAAATAGAAGAGCTTAAAAAGGTTCCTTTTATGGTTAAATAGTTGTAACTTTAGCCTGCCCAAATAACATATAAACTTATGCTCAATGACTTTTTATCCCAATTTCAACATGGCATGTACCATGTCTTGAACGTCAATGCGTACGATCATATTCTATTTTTAATAGTATTGGCCATTCCTTATCTGTTTAAAGATTGGAAACGCATTTTGTTTCTAGTCACTATTTTTGTAGTTGGCCATTCCGTATCACTAGCTTTCGCAACGTATGACGTGATAAGTGTCAACAGCAAATGGATAGCATTTTTAATTCCTTTGACCATCCTAATAATGGCCTTGTTTAATGTATTCACTGCTGGTAAAAAGACCCAAAACGACAAGGTTGGATTATTGTTTTTTATTACCCTGTTTTTTGGGTTGATTCATGGTCTTGGTTTTGTAAATGTATTTGAATCGACCATAAGTAAATCTAAAAACAAAGTGATGGCACTTCTTGAAATTAGTTTGGGTATTGAAGTTGGACAAATTATAGTTGTATTTATAATTTTGTTTTTGGGATTTTTATGCCAAACCCTTTTTAGATTCTCTAAACGCGATTGGGTTATGGTTATTTCTGCAATTGTGGTTGGACTGCTCATTCCAATGCTCATTAAAAGCAATATATTTGCCTGATCATTCTTGAAATGATAAATTTTAACTCTAAATTATACAAATTGAAATACGAACCTTTTATATTCGTTATACAGTTTTATTTCAACAGATAAATTACGCAACAATTAATGCCAAAAGAAAAACAATTACGATACGATAAAGCATATTTGAGGATTGCAAAAGAGTGGGGAAAATTATCCCATTGTAAACGCAAACAAGTGGGGGCTTTGATTGTGAAAGATAGAATGATCATTTCTGATGGCTATAATGGCACACCAACAGGTTTTGAGAACCCCTGTGAAGATGAAGAGGGTTATACAAAATGGTATGTCTTACATGCCGAAGCCAACGCTATTTTAAAAGTGGCATCATCAACGCAATCCTGTAAAGGGGCCACATTGTATATCACATTATCACCCTGTAAAGAGTGCAGTAAATTAATACACCAAGCAGGGATTGTGAGAGTAGTATATGAAAAAACGTATAGGGATGATTCGGGGTTGCAATTTTTGAAAAAAGCCGGGATTGATTTAAAATTAATAGAAGATTTAAGTTCAAAATGAACGTTCAAAAAAAATACATACCGCTTATTATTGGTGTTGCTATAGCACTAGGCGTGTTTATTGGTGGGAAATTAAATTTCACGGATAGTTCCGACAGGTTGTTTACCTCAAACAGTAAAAAAGATAAACTCAATAGGCTTATAGATTATATAGATTATGAGTATGTTGATGATGTCAATACAGACAGTATTGTAGATGTTACGGTCAATGGTATTTTGGAGAACCTGGATCCGCATTCGGTTTATATTCCAAAAAATCAAATGCAACAAGTTACCGAAAACATGAAAGGGGACTTTGTTGGCATAGGCATCAATTTTTATTCTTATAAAGATTCTGTTGCCGTTATTAGGCCAACTTCCGGAGGACCGAGCGAAAAAGCAGGAATTAAAAGTGGAGACAGAATTATCATGGCCGATGGGGTTCCTATTTTTGGAAAAGATTGGATCAATGACAGTATTATAGATAGACTTAAAGGAGAGCGAAATACTAAAGTAAACCTTAAGGTTTACAGGAGAGGAGAGAGTAAGTTATTGAATTTTCAAATTAAAAGAACCGATATACCAATTAAAAGTGTGGACGCCGCTTATATGCTTACCGATGATTTGGGCTATATAAAAATCAACCGTTTTGCAGAATCCACATATAAAGAATTCAAAATAGCACTTGACTATTTGCTTAGTGAAGGTGCCACACAATTGGCATTGGATTTAAGAGACAATCCAGGAGGTTTTTTAGGTGTAGCCGAACAAATTATTGATGAATTTTTAGAGGCTGACAAGCTGATATTGTTTACAAAAAACAAATCAGGAAAAATAGAAAAAAGCTATTCAACCAAAAGAGGTGATTTTGAAGATGGCGAAATATATATTCTAATTAACGAAAATTCAGCTTCGGCAAGCGAAATTGTTGCAGGTGCATTACAGGATAATGATAAAGGCACAATAATAGGGCGTCGCAGTTTTGGCAAGGGATTGGTGCAACGGGAAATGGCTCTTGGTGACGGAAGCGCAGTTAGGCTTACCGTATCGCGATATTATACACCAACAGGACGCTCTATACAAAGACCCTATTTCAACGGCAATAGTGAGGATTATTACAACGATTATTATAAGCGCATGAGCAACGGTGAATTTAGCAATGAAGGCAATATTGAAGTTGCAGACTCCTTAAAATTTACCACTCCAAAAGGGAAGATTGTATATGGTGGCGGGGGTATTATTCCAGATATTTTTGTGCCATTGGATACAAGCATACAAAATGAAACTTTGAATTATATCAGACGCCGGGGTTATATTAATTATTTTGTTTTTGAAGAATTAGATAAAGATAGAAGAATCTACAATGGTGTAACTTTTGAAGATTTCAAAAACAATTTTCGGGTTAGTGATGAAATCATCGAGCGTTTTCAAAAGTATTTGAACTTAAGGGAAAGAGCCAATATTACATTTACTGCCTATCACGATACAATGAAGCAACTTATTAAAGCGGCTTTAGCAGAACAACTTTTTGGCAATAACGAAGGAGAGCAGATCACAAATGAAAAGGATGAAGTAATAGGCGAAGTGATTTTGTTAAGCCAGGAAAAGAATCAGTAGCTTAAAGTTTATCATGAATTTTAGTGTGATTCCCATCATTCCAAAGGGTTAAAATATCTGTTGCTACTTGGGCCCCACTTCCTGAGGCGATGGCAAATTGGCTTCTCCAACCCGCTAAAGTCCCTGCAACGTACAATCCAGGTTCAATTAAATGATTGTCATTTTTTAACCAGATATGCCCTTTTTCAATTACGGCTCTTGGGTGGGGAGCTATAAAGGCTTCCAATCCTTTAATGGACATTAAGTTGGTATAACCAACAGCAATAACAACCAGTTTCGAGTTAAATAATGATTTATGCGTTTGGATTGTAAACCCTTCAACAGTTCTAGAAATTTTCAAAACCTTTTCGTTTACTATTTGCTCAACATGAGGGTAAAGGTCGCGCAGTTGAATTTGCCCATTTTCTAACACAGACATTCCAGTAGTTCCGGCTGGTAACCCCAAAACGTTATTGAACAAGGCACTTTGAAGTTGAGAAGATTTTTGGTGCATAATGATGCCAATTCGTTTTTGTTTGGCAAATGGCTTTTCATGTGCTGAACCGAGCACCAAAGCACAAGACATTCCTGCGGCACCACCTCCAATAATTAAAACATCAAACATTATTTTTTGTTTTTTAGATGTTGTCCTACACGCTTTGACAGTCTTAATATCTGTAATAAAATAATGGCACAAACGAGTGCTAAAATAGTAATCAATGCTACAGTACTATTCCCTTCAAAAGGGGTTTTGAGATTAATATTTGTGGCATTAAAAACAATAAGGATCAAAGCAACAATGGTAAATATTATGGTGAACATCTTCATAATTATGCTAATTCAAATAGGGCTTTAATATTGTGAGCAAATAGCTTGACGGCTATGGCCAATAAAACTACTCCAAATACTTTTCGTATGATATTGATACCGTTCTGTCCAATGACGCGCTCAATCCTTGTCGAAGTTTTAAGCACTATAAAAATAATAATTACGTTCAAAATTACTGCAACAATAATATTTTCGGTGCGGTATTCAGCTCTTAAAGACAAAAGGGTGGTTAAACTTCCAGGACCTGCGATTAATGGAAATGCCAGTGGGAATATGGAAGCGGTCATGGCTGTATGTTCATCCTGTTTGTAGAGCGTGATACCAAGAATCATTTCCAAAGCAATAAAGAATAAAATAAAAGCACCTGCAACAGCAAAAGAATTGACCCCAATACCAATAAGGGATAAGATGGTCTTTCCTAAAAACAAAAATAAAATCATGATAATACCAGCAATAATTGCAGCTTTCCCGCTTTGGATATGACCTACTTTTTTTCGAAGGTCTATAACAATAGGTATGTTTCCAATAATATCAATTACGGCGAACAACACCATAAAAGCCGTAAATATTTCTTTAAAATTAAGCTGTATCACTTTAAGTTTTATTTTTTGCAAATTTCGATAATTATAAATGAATTAGCTTATTAAATTACCCTAAAGTTTAATTGGTCGTCAAGCTAGATTTTTTAAATGAATTAAATCTATCTTTGCCCTATGTTTCAATTAGGAAAAACCATTGTTTCTGAAGATATTATTGCAAAGGATTTTGTGTGTAATTTATCGGCGTGCAAAGGGGCTTGTTGTATAGATGGAGATGCTGGTGCGCCACTTGAAGAAGAAGAAACCAAAATCCTCAACGAAATTTATCCTAAAATAAAACCGTTTTTGCGTAAGGAAGGAATTGACGCCATTGAAAAACAAGGCAAATTTATTACCACAGCCGATGGGGATTTTGAAACCCCTTTAATTGATGGAGCCGACTGTGCTTATGTGTTTTTTGATAAAAAGGGCATAGCACTTTGCGCCATTGAAGAAGCTCATAATCAAGGAGAAGTTGATTGGAAAAAACCTATTTCTTGTCATTTGTATCCCGTTAGGGTTAAAGACTATTCCGAGTTTTCAGCAGTCAATTATCACAAATGGGACGTATGCGACGATGCCTGTATATTAGGGAAAGAACTCCAAGTTCCGGTTTATAAATTTGTAAAACAAGCACTCATTAGAAAGTTTGGCGAGGATTGGTATATGGAACTGGAAAAAGTGGCCCAGACCTTTAAACTTTAGGCTTTTTTAAAATATTAAATACTTTACTTTTTAGCATTAAAAAATCAAGTAAACATGGGATGTTGGTTGAATTATCATATGG
>JBBKXS010000098.1:0-15287 GCA_037969605.1 Flavobacteriaceae bacterium | reverse complement strand
AAATCCATACATCTTATTGTTCGATAAAAAGATTTCGAACTTACAGGAAATTCTTCCAATTTTAGAACCAGTTGCACAATCTGGTCGTCCATTATTAATCGTTGCTGAAGATGTTGACGGACAAGCATTGGCAACTTTAGTGGTCAATAAATTACGTGGTGGACTTAAAATCGCAGCTGTTAAAGCTCCAGGATTTGGCGACAGACGTAAAGCCATGTTAGAAGATATCGCCATTTTAACTGGTGGTACCGTCATTTCTGAAGAACGAGGTTTTACTCTTGAAAATGCTGATTTAAGCATGTTGGGAACTGCTGAAACAGTTACAGTAGACAAAGACAATACAACCATTGTAAATGGTGCAGGAAAAGCTAGTGATATTAAGGCAAGGGTCAATCAAATTAAGGCTCAAATTGAAACCACAACAAGCGACTATGATAAGGAAAAACTTCAAGAACGTTTGGCTAAATTGGCCGGAGGTGTTGCCGTACTTTATGTTGGTGCTGCAAGTGAAGTGGAAATGAAAGAGAAAAAAGATCGTGTTGATGATGCTTTACATGCTACAAGAGCAGCCGTTGAAGAAGGTATCGTTGCCGGTGGTGGTATAGCCTTCATACGCGCTAAAAGTGTGTTGGAAAAATTAACTACAGATAATCTGGACGAAGTTACTGGAATTCAAATTGTGGCTCGGGCAATAGAATCTCCTTTACGTATCATAGTTGAAAATGCAGGTAACGAAGGTAGTGTTGTTTTGGCTAAGGTTATGGAAGGCAAAGGCGACTTTGGTTTCGATGCCAAAACCGAAACCTATGTACAAATGCTAAAAGCTGGAATTATAGATCCTACTAAAGTAACACGTATCGCATTGGAAAATGCCGCTTCGGTTGCTGGTATGATCTTGACTACAGAATGTGCTTTGGTGGATATTAAAGAAGATGCTCCTGCAATGCCAGGAGGTATGGGTGGCGGTATGCCAGGAATGATGTAATCATAAAAACCCATCAATAAATTAAAAACGCCTCAATTTAAATTGGGGCGTTTTTGTTTTAAATTATTTCCTTAATTTAGGGCATCAAGTTGTAATGATGAAAAAAATAAACTGGCAATACACTTTAGGTGAAATCCTTATCGTAATTATTGGAATTTCAATTGCCTTCAGCTTGAATAAATGTGCTGACAATTCTAAAAATAAGGCTCAAAAAGAACAATATCTGATCAATATCAAAAATGATGTGGAAGCCGACAAATTGACTTTAGAGGAGAATTCAAAAACAATCCAAAACAAAATAGACATAGCTACAGAAGTTTTACCAAAGCTGAATACCGACGCTCCAGACAAAATGAGTATTGTTGGCAAAATATTCAACATGGTATCATTAACAAATTTCACACCTAAAAACAATACCTATCAAGCGCTTATCAATTCTGGGGATTTTAAACTCATTGATGATTTTGAACTTAAAACTGCTATTGAAAAGCATTATTCCACGTACCAAATTATTCAAAAAGACTATATACGATTAGAGAACATTCAAAAAGAATATGTAGCCAATTATTTTATCTATAATACCAATTTTGATGAATTTAGTAAAGGCATGTTTGGCTTTAAGGACGAAAAATTACTTAAAAACATTATTTTAAGTATGCGCGGAGCATTTGAATTACAGCTTAATGCATCACGGATAGGGATAGAAAGTTGCAATGATCTGCTTGAAAAATTAAACAAATTGTTAAATAATCTAGATTGAAATATTTAACCAATGTAATAATATGTTTAGTTTTGCATACTTTTAAAAGTATATAATTAAAATTCAATCTATTGAAAGAAGACTATCACAAGTGGTACTCCCCTACCTTAAGCAAAGATATTGAGATGCTTGTTTTTGGACATGCCGGTTATCCTGTAATCTTGTTCCCAACCACAAGTGGTCGCTATTATGAGTGCAAGGATTTTAAACTTATCGAATCGGTGCAATGGTTTATAGACCAAGGCTTGGTGCAAATCTATTGTCCCGATAGCATCAACGAATTAAGTTGGTATAACAAAAATATTCATCCCGCCGAACGCGTCAAAAACCATATCTGGTACGATAAATTTATCATGGACGAAGTGGTAAACACAATTTGCCATGATAAGGGCATTCCTAAAGTAGCGGTTGCAGGACCTAGTTTTGGTGGCTACCAAGCGGCAAATTTTGCCTTTAAACATCCCGAGAAAGTGAGCCACATGTTTAGTATGAGTGGTGCCTTTGATGTCAAATCCTTTATGGATGGCTATTACGACGACAACGTATTTTTCAATAACCCCATGGATTTTCTTCCTGGAAGCAACCATCCCGATCTTTGGAAGATGAACATCGTTCTTGGTGTTGGCGAATGGGATATTTGCTTGGAATCCAATCAAAAATTGGCAAAAATATTAAGCGATAAAAACATTCCGTTTTGGTTCGACGAACGCAAATGGGCAGAACACGATTGGCCAATCTGGAGACAAATGTTTCCGCATTACCTTTCAAAAATTTAATTAACTAACTTTACCATTATGAAAAAAATAGGCATCTTATTCGGACAAGAAAATACTTTCCCTCAAGCCTTTATCGACCGCGTCAATTCAAAGGGAATCAATGGCATTACAGCAGAAGCTGTAAGTATCGATATGGTTGAACAAGCCAAACCAACGGACTATGCCGTAATTATCGATCGCATTTCCCAAGATGTTCCGTTTTATAGAGCCTATTTAAAAAATGCGGCCATTTCGGGTACTGCGGTTATCAACAATCCGTTTTGGTGGAGTGCCGACGAAAAGTTTTTCAATAATGCCCTAGCGGAAAAAGTTGGCGTTCCAGTTCCTAAAACCTTCATTTTGCCAACTTCCCATCGCCCTGACAATACGGATGAAAATTCATTCCGCAATATGAAGTTTCCATTCAACTGGGAACAGATGTTTAAAACCATAAGCTTTCCTGCTTATATGAAACCTCATGATGGTGGTGGTTGGAGAAGCGTTTACCGGGTTGAAAACCCAGACGATTTATGGGCAAAACATAGCGAAACCGAACATTTAGTGATGATGCTTCAGGAAGAAATTCAATTCACTGAATATTTCAGATGCTATGTTTTAAATACCGACAATGTGCACATCATGCAATACGAACCTCGAAATCCGCATCATTTGCGTTATGTGATTGATGGTCCTCCAGTGAAACAGGAGATTTTGGATTTGGTTAGAACCTATTGCATTAGACTTAATAAAGCTTTGGGCTACGATTTCAATACCGTTGAATTTGCAATACGTGACGGCATTCCCTATGCTATCGATTTTTGCAATCCTGCTCCAGATGCCGATATAAATTCAGTAGGTCAAAACAATTTTGATTGGATTGTGGAAAACGCGGCTATTATGGCGATTGAAAAAGCTCAGGCCTATCAACAAGACAAAGTGAACCTAACTTGGGGAACCTTTATAAAAGACCAAATTACAGGCAAAAAAACATCTATTAAATAATCGTCGTTCGATATGAAATTCACCTTAGGCATTGAAGAAGAATATCAGGTTATTGACCCTGTAAGCAGGGAATTGGTGTCCCATGACCAAAAAATTGTTGTGGAAGCTGGAAAACTACTGAACGAACAGGTCAAGGCCGAAATGCACCAAGCCGTTGTTGAAGTGGGAACCAATATTTGTAACGATATTACTGAAGCCCGAACAGAAATCACCCATTTAAGAAAATCAATTTCAGAAATCGCATCAGGCCTAGGTTTCAGAATTGGTGCGGCAGGAACCCATCCGTTTTCAGCGTGGCAAAAACAATTGATCACACCCAATCCCAGATATGACGAAATTGTCAACGAACTTCAGGACACCGCACGTTCCAATTTAATTTTTGGACTTCATGTACATGTAGGTATTGAAGATAAAACTTTGGCGCTTCACATCACCAATGCCATGCGTTATTTTTTGCCACATCTGTATGCCTTATCGACCAACTCGCCTTTTTGGGAAGGGAGGAATACAGGATTTAAATCATTCCGTTCCAAAGTATTCGATAAATTTCCAAGAACAGGAATTCCCGGGGTTTTTGATAATCTTGCCGATTATGAAAATTATGTCAATTTGCTCGTCAAAACCAATTGTATCGATAATCCGAAAAAAATTTGGTGGGACATTCGTGTGCATCCCTTTTTCCCTACTTTGGAAGTCAGGATTTGCGATGTGCCCATGACCATAGATGAAACGATATGTATTGCTGCGCTGATTCAGGCTCTTGTGGCAAAATTGTACAAACTCAAAACTCAAAACTTAAATTTCATTGTTTACCATCGCTCACTGATCAACGAAAACAAATGGCGCGCAAGCCGTTATGGAATTGATGGCAAAATGATCGATTTTGGTAAAGAATGTGAAGTCAACACACGCTTGTTGATGGAAGAATTATTGGATTTTATAGATGATGTGGTGGATGAATTGGGTTCAAGAAAAGAAGTGGAATTTATAAGGACCATACTTAAAAATGGTACCGGAGCCGATAGACAACTGGCCGTTTATGAAAACACTAATGACTTGACCAAAGTAGTCGACTATATCATGGAACAAACCATTTTGGGAACCAAATAGAATGATGAACATGCAGAAACAGAAAGTGAGATTGGCCATTTTGGATATGAACAACGATGAGCCCAATCAAGGGTTGCGATGCATTGTGGATATCGCTAAGTTGTTCAGTGTAGAACTTGATTTTACCGTTTTTAATGTCAGGGCCAAACAGGAGTTGCCCGATTTATCCTATGATATCTATATTTCCAGTGGTGGACCCGATAGCCCTTTGGAACAAGGCCCATGGAGACAGCCTTATTTGGATTTGATTCAACAACTTTGGGATTTGAATAAAACCTCCATGGAGGAAAAGAAATTTGTATTCTTTATCTGTTATTCGTTCCAAGTGGTTTGTGATTATTTTAAGTTGGGCGACATGAAACCACGTAAAAGTACCTCCTTTGGGATTTTACCGATGCATAAAACCAAGGCCGGATTAAAAGACCCGCTTTTGGATGGCTTGGATGATCCTTTTTATGCCGTGGATTCCCGGGATTGGCAGCTCATTCAGCCAAGATTGAAAGTGTTTAAAGAACATGGCGCAACCATTTTAAGTTTGGAAAAAATCAGAAGCCATGTGGAATTGGAACGGGCAATTATGGCAGTTAGGTTTTCCGATGAATTTGTAGGAACACAGTTTCATCCAGAAGCCGATCCAGTTGGAATGTATGCCCATTTTTCTCAAGAGTTATATAAACAAAAGGTAATTACCAGTTTTGGTGAAGCAAAATACAATAACATGATGGAGCATATGGAAGATCCTGATAAAATCACTAAAACCTATCAGCACATTTTGCCTGGGTTTATAAGATCGGCAATTCAACAAACTACTCAACAATTAACAGCATAAGCTTAGGATGATACCCAAATATCGCAAAGCATTTAACGATCAGTTCACTCCAGAAACCTATGAGGCCTTTCTGAAGGATACTTCAGAAACTTACAATTATACGCCTAAATTTAAAGTTGCAGAAACACCTGTATTTATTCCTAATACATTAAAGGAACGCTTGATTGAAGCCTGTAACGATATTATGAAAGTCATCAATCAACCGAAATTTAAAGAACTTACGGAAGATGCTTTTTTTGATGACAACATGAGGGTTCCAAATGAAGATGAACATTCCAAATTTATTCAGCTTGATTTTGGGATTTGCTTGGACGAAAATGGAGAACCAACCCCAAAACTTATCGAACTACAGGGCTTTCCTTCACTGTATTTCTATCAGGACCTGTTGGGTAAACTCTATAAAAAACATTATCAACTTCCCGAGCATCTGTCCATACATCCTCTTGGTATCACTTCTAAAGAATTTATTGAACGATTACGTACTGAAATTGTGGGCGATACCGACCCCAAACAGGTTATCCTGTTGGAAATAGAACCCGACAAACAAGCCACCGCCATCGATTTTTATTGCACTGAAGCTGCATTAGGCATTAAAATACTGTGCATCTCTAAGCTTATTAAAAGAGGAAAACAACTTTTTTATTTGGATGATGATGGCAAGGAAATTCGGGTGTTGAAAATTTACAATCGTATTATTTTTGACGAACTCGACCAACGCCCCGATTTAAAGCGTGACTTTAATTTTACGGACGAGGTAGATGTGGAATGGATTGGACATCCCAACTGGTTTTTTAGGATCAGTAAATACACCATGCCCTTATTAAAAGGCGACTATGTGCCCAAATCGTATTACCTAGACCAATTAAAAAATATCCCAACCGATTTGGAAAACTACGTTTTAAAACCCTTATACTCATTTGCCGGTGCCGGAGTGGAAATTCATGTCACACGAGACATGATTGATGGCATTGCCAACAAGGCCAATTATTTATTGCAGGAAAAAGTGGCCTACCACCCCATTATTGAAACCTTGGATGTCCCTGCCAAATGCGAAATACGCATGATGCTCCTTCATAATAAAAGAACCAATACCACCGAAATTGTAAGCAACTTGATGCGCTTAAGTAAAGGCGAAATGATAGGCGTTAAATACAATAAGGACAAAACCTGGGTAGGTGGCAGCGTAGGGTTGTTTGAGGGTTAATCCTTTGTTTTTAATTACTACTTTTTCAATTACCAAAAGGCACTTAAACGAGTGCTAAAAAATGTTATATTTAGAGTATATATAATACACATATATACACCGGTGTATATATCCCTATGTTGGTAGTCATTGTCGCATATTTAATAAACCTTAATTCATGCATAAAATTCTATTTATAATCATTCTACTTTTTTGTTGGTCAACATCTTTTTCCCAAAGTACTACAAAACCTCAAGTGCTTATTATCACTACTGGGGGCACAATAGCTAGCAAAACCAATGCTCCATTAATTGAAGGTCATGATCTTATACAAGCAGTACCTGAACTAAGCAATTATGCAACTATTGAAGTTGATGAGTTTGTAAATATTGGATCTTCAAAGATGACCCCGTTAATTTGGCTCCAACTCGTTAAGCATATTAGGGATGCCCTAAATTCTAACCCAGAAATTAAGGCCATAATTATTACCCATGGCACTGACACAATGGAGGAAACAGCATTCTTTCTGAATTTAACCCATCAAAGCAAAGTGCCAATTGTTTTAGTTGGTTCAATGAGATCATCTAATGAAGTCTCTGCAGATGGACCCGCTAATCTAATCAATGCGGTCCGAGTGGGCATATCTCCCGAATCAATTGGTAAAGGAGTTATGGTAGTTATGAATGACAATATCAGCGCGGGGAGAGATTTATTGAAGATGAATAATAGAAGAGTAGATGCATTTCCTTCTACTGAGCTAGGATTTATTGGATTTTGTGATCCGGAAAAAGTGACTTTTTATCGTTCCCCTATTAAACCTCACACCTCTGAAAGTGAATTTCATATTTATAACTTGGATAGTTTGCCCAAAGTGGACATTGTCCAGGATTTTGCTGGTTTTGATTCAAAGATTCTTACTTATTTCACCAATCGATTTAATCAAGGATTGGTAATAAGTTCGTTTGCTGGAGGTCGACTTAGCAATGGTATTAGTGAGATATACAATTTGCCTGCAACTCATAAACCAATTGTAATTTCTTCTAGCATCAAAGGGAGCAGAATAATGGGGTCTAATCCCGAAGGTACACCAATTATTATCGCGAATGATTTACCGTCAAATAAGGCAAGGATACTACTGATGTTATCTCTCACCGTTACAAGTAAGATTAATGAAATTCAGGACTACTTTAATAAATATTAAGTTATTGCGAATAAATGAGAGTAAAAAACGGCTACCAACATGGCTATAAGTAATTGCTCGTCCTCGTCTACTTACGAAAATTGCAGGCGCCAATTGGCTAAGCTCATGTCTCGTGCCTGCCTGTCGGCAGACAGGCATTTACTTCCTTCCTGCCGGCAGGCAAGTACAGTTTTATTTGCTAAATTAGGTGCTTAAACATCAAAACCATAAACAAACACCTAAGTAGCAACCCTAAAAAGACACGAAACCATATGAAAAAAATTTATCAAATTGGACTTCTGCTTCTTATTTCCAATTTTTTAACAAGTTGTAACGGGCAGACAAAACAAAGCAATAAAGCTTCGAACAAACAACTACCTGTTAGTGGTTCGTTTGAAAATAGCGAGTTTACTTACTACGGCATTCCAAAAAACATCAGTTCAACTGATACAAGTTCAGGTTGGAAGCAGAAAGGACAAAAAATTCTATTAACAGGAATAGTTTATCAAATTGATGGAAAAACGCCTGCGCCTGATGTCCTATTATATTACTACCACACTAACACTGATGGCAAATATTTGCATAAACCAGAAGAAAAGAGAAGTATGCCACCAAACGAACTTGGTCAAACTCATGGCTACATTCGTGGTTGGGTTAAAACAGATTCTGACGGTAAGTATTTTATCTATACTGTAAGACCAGGAACCTATCCAACAAGAGATGAACCTGACCACGTTCATATAACCGTGAAGGAGCCCATTGACATTAAGGAATATTACATTGATGACTTTGTTTTTGACGATGATAAACTGTTGACAACTGCAAAAAGAAAGAAAATGGAAAACCGTTGTGGCAGTGGAGTTTTGAGAATGGTTCAAAAAGGAGATTTATTAGTTGGCGAACGAAACATAATACTTGGATTAAATATTCCTGAATATCCTCACAAAACAATACATGACATAAACTCTGGAAGAAACATTGGAGAAGATGTTTTTTCGTTTATTCCATATCACGCCTGGGGTCCCGACAAAGGAACAAGGACTTGCCCTATATGCAAATATGGCTGGTATCACGGAATACTTTACTTCGTAGGAAATAATCCGAATTGGAATGAGATCAAACAATGGTTGTCATTCTTTGAAAATGAAAGTACGAAAAGAGAGAAGTATTTAAAAGTCTATTTTGTTTATGGGAACGAAAAGGAATACAATAAAAGCGACAGAGAAAAAGAATTAGCAAAAATTGGAAAGGATTTACAATTAGAAAAAGTGGCATTGACATTTGTTCCTTCCTTTACAGACAGCGAATCCGAAATTGACTTAAACAAAATAAATCCAACAACAGACAATACCATAATACTTTACAAACGAAGCAACTTGATTGACAAGTTTATCAATTTGAAACCTAATCAAGAAAACTTTAAACTAATAAGCGAACGACTTGACCAAACGATAAATGAATACTTTGACTCACCTAAACCTAGACAGCAATGAAAAAAGGCAGCCATTATAAGTGGTTTGGTGTAATGAGGGCAAAAGTGCTGAGTTAAAAAAACCTAACGTGTACTATCAGGCGCTGGAAGGCTCGCATGAAATTCAGTAGCAATCCTTTTTGTAAACTGATCTAACAATTCCAACACACGTTCGCTGGAATCCGAAACTACGATCAACCCAATATGCCATGTCTTATTCATGCGCCATACGATTTCCACATCGGTAAAACTGGAAGTGTCAGGATGTTCATAACGGCTTAAGGACACGACGATTCCCGCATATTTATTATTGGTATTGGGTAAGGCATAGGCTTGTTTTTTCAAAGTATCCGATTCAATTTTTGCCCATTCGTTCCACAAATTAATGCCTGAGGCAAAGTAGACCATTTCGGCTAAATTGGCACCACCAACCCTTGAGGATGTTTCCAAGAAAAAGGACTCGCCAGTAGCTTTAGAAACAATAAATTCGGTATGCGATGCTCCAAATTGCATCCCAAAGGCTTTCATGACCTCAGCATTCATTTTGGTCAATTCTTTTTCAATTTTAAAACCTATTTCACAAGTTGCCGACCTAAAAATACCACCGCCATGGGCCACTTCAAAAGGGGTATCCAAATATTTACTGACTCTCGAAAAAACGACCTTACCATCGACATTCAATCCATCTACATGATACACATCTCCAGGAGCAAATTTCTCGATCAAATAGTTGTCACGTTCGTCACCCAAATCGTTGACAATTTGCCACAATTCTTCCTTAGTATGGATTTTTTTAATCCCAGTTGCCGAAGCTTCCAAACGGGGTTTCAACAGCCATGGTGGACTTACCCTGTCGGCATAAGCATTAATATCATTATCGTGAAACAAGGCTGTAAACTCTGGCACATTAACGCCTTCATCCTTGGCCTTGACCCGCATAGCCAATTTATCCCTAAAATGATGCGATGTCGTTCTTCCCATTCCAGGTGTACGGAAATGTTCCCGCAATAACGAGACTTTTTCCACATCAAAATCATCCAATGCTACAAAACAGTCAAATTTTATGCTCCTAAACTTGTAGGCAATCCCTTTGGTCACATCATTTTGATTCCAATCTTCAATATAAAACACATCATCTATCGCATCCCATGGCCAATTCTCTTGTTCTAATTTCTTTTTGGTCAATAAATAGACATTGTTACCTTCGGCTTTACAGCGCTTTAAAAAATCGACGCCTTTATAGAAGGTTGAAATACATAGAAAATTTGAAGGTCTGCCGGACATGTTTGTTAAGTTAATGTTTTAATATAATTCGTGATCAATTGTACGCCATATCCCGATGCACTTTTCATCTTTGCATAAGAAGAATCTCCAAACGACACACCAGCTATATCAAGATGCATCCATCTTTCGTGATCTTCGGTAAATGCTTCCAAAAACTTGGCCGCCGTAATAGCACCTGCAATAGGTTTACCACTAAAGTTACGCAAATCTGCAATATCCGAATGTAATTCAGTTTCAAAATCGGCAAATAAGGGCAATTGCCAAACACGCTCATTGGTTTCAAACCCAAGCTTTGACATGGTATTTGCCATGTCGACATTGTTGGTAAACATCCCTGCCGCCGAGTAGCCCAAAGTTTGTACCACACTTCCGGTTAAGGTTGCCAAATCAATCACCTGTTCGGGTTGGAATTGTTTGATGATATAACTTAACCCATCGGCCAATACCAATCGCCCTTCGGCATCAGTATCAATAATCTCGATGGTTTTCCCTGAATAGGAATTAATAACATCCCCAGGTCTGTAACTGTTGCTATCTACTGCATTTTCAGCAGAAGCAACAACTCCAACAATATTGACTTTGAGCTGTAATTTAGCCACCAGTTCCATCACGCCAAGAACAACCGCAGCACCACCCATATCACTTTTCATATAGTGCAAATTGGTGGAGGATTTTATAGACAAACCACCAGTATCGAAAGTAATTCCTTTACCTACCAAACCAATATCGATTTTGGCTCCAGGTTTTGCCATATATTGAGTAACGATTACTACAGGCGGATTGGCACTGCCTTGGCCCACGGCTAAGACCGCTCCAAAGCCCTGCTTTTCAAGTTCCTTCTTATTTAAAACCGTACAATTATAATGGTTTTGCCTTGCAGAATCTTTGGCCCAATTTCCTAAAAACTCTGGGGTCTTATGATTTGCTGGAGCATCTATCAAGGCTCTAATTCGGTTGATGGTTTCTCCAGTTGCTTTACCTTCTTTAAGCATGTTGGAAATCGCTTTTGAAGAAGCAAAACTTATCGATAATTTATGCTGTTCCTCTTTTTTAGATTTGAACTGCCCTATGTCATAGGAGGCCATTTCTAAACCGATTGTTGCTTTCTTTACTTCCTCAACGGTCAAATGTTCAGCATAGACTTGAATAGACTTGTTCCAATATTTTTTGGTGTCGAAACACAATTTCTGAAAGGCCTCGCCAATCTTAACAGCATCCTTATCTTCGCCCAAACCCAAGACATAAATTTTATTGCCTTTAGCTCCATGCACAAGTTGATGAGTTGAAAATTCACCATCAAAATCAAGGTTTTCAGCCAAACCCATAGAATGCAAAACCTTCAAATCTCCTTTTCGACATGAAATTATCATATCGTTCTCTTTATCAATCTGCTGAATGTGTTTGTATATCATCATTATGTATTAAAAAAAAGCCATTTTATAGCTTTAGGGAATTCTTCCCGCCAATGCGCTTCGGAATGGTTGCCTAATTCATTCACCGAAAAACGGAAATCAATATTATGCCCTTTTACCATTTTTTTATTGATTATCGCTTCCAATTTCTGTGCATTGGGTAAATGTTCCTTGCTTTCTTTTCCACCGGCGTACAAATAGATTTTAGATTTCTCTAAAGGCTTAAATGATTTGGTGTGGTTGAAAATCGTTTTTGATATCCATAAACTCGGTGAAAATATCATCATTTTGCCAAATACACCGGGATTGGACAAGCCCGCATGTAAACTAATTAATGCACCCATGGAACTTCCTCCAATTCCAGTATGTTCAAAATCGGTAAGCGTTCGATAGTGGTTATTAATGTATGGAATTAATTTTTCAATCATAAATTGAATATAAAAATTCCCTTTCCCTTCGCCAAAACGTGGATGATTATATGGAAGATATTCATTTATGCGTTCATTTTCACCATGATCGATAGCGATGATGATGATGTCACTTAATCCCTGTTCAGCCAATTTGGCCATCGATTTATCTATAGCCCAATCGCCGTAAGGCGCTGATGGATTAAATAAATTTTGTCCATCCTGAAGGTATAAGACAGAATATTTTTTATCGGTTTGGTAATAATTATGAGGTAATAATGCCGAAATTTTTCTGGTGGCATTCAAATGGGGTATTTCGTAAGCCTCTTCAATAACTTCAATAATGGGTTCGAACTCCGTCACTGTCATGTATTACATTTTAGGAAAACGAAAATACTGTTTTAGGCTTTTAAAAACTACAAAAATTAAGATATATATATTAACAAAAATATGATGATGTGTTAACAAGGAAAATCAAATTGAGTAAGTCTTTCAATTTCAAAAATTAAATCCGCTTCTAAACAAAGATGCAAATTAAGAAACACTAACTTGTACTCTTAGTATTATTTTTTTTCTTAGTTCTTTTATAAAGGGCTTCTTCGGGGAAAGGAAAAACAATGGTTGAATTTTTTTCTGCAGCGATATCCGAAAGGGTTTGGTACAGTCGCAATTTTATGGCGGACGGTGATTCATCAATAAGCTTACCAGCTTCAACTAAGGCATGGGCTGCTTGCTTTTCGGCGTCGGCCAATATGATTCTAGCTCTTCTTGAACGTTCCGCCTCGGCTTGATTTGCCATAGAACGTTTCATGTTTTCAGGCAATTCGATGTCCTTAATTTTGACATCCAATATGGTAATTCCCCAATCTTTAGTCTCGGTATCTACAATGACCCTAATATTTTCCCCAATCTCTTCGCGCTTCGATAAAATAGTGTCGAGCTCTACCTTACCGGAAACATCACGTAAAGATGCCTGTGCCAATTGAGAAATAGCGAAATTATAATCTTCTACTTCAAGTATGGATTGCGTTGCGTTGACGATACGAAAGAATAAAACACCATTAATCTTACAGGGCACATTGTCTTTGGTCATAATTTCTTGAGTTGGAATGTTGTAAGTAATGACACGCATATCTACAAATTGCACCGTTTCCACAAATGGAATAATCCAACGCAAACCCGGGTTTAATAATCTAATATACCTACCAAATCTAAACTTTAAGGCTCTCTTATATTCAAAAACTATCCGAATGCCTAAAAGGATAAACAATAAAGCAGCAATAATAAAAAAGGTCAAGAAACCCATAATCCAAAATCTATTTGTCCCAATCTTAAATATAGTCAATATAGTGATGATTATCAAATATTTAAGAAGAATTATTAAATCATTTTGAAATAGTAGCGATGGTTATCAAACTCTAATACGTATTAATCTTAAGGCATTTCCAATCACTGATACCGAACTAAAACTCATAGCTGCAGCTGGCAATCATGTAATAACAATCTGAACACAGGAAATAAAACGCTTGTTGCTATGGAACGCCAAGTATATTACAAATAAATGCAAAGAATAAGTTCTGCTTTATATTTTTCAACCTAATTGTATTTGGTTTTTATTTCAAATGGAAAACTAACCGTTACCTTTTCCCATGATAATGAAATTGTTCCTTCAGTATCACTAACCTTATTTACTTTATATTCTAAATGTTCGATAATTTTATCTGAAATGCTCGGCGAAACCTTAAATCGTATCACATCATCTTTCTCATCATATTCATCTTTTCCATGTTGATCCCAGTTCTTATTAAATATGATAGTCCAATCTCCTTTTGATGGAATTGTGAAGAATCCATATTTCCCCTTTGGAAGAAGTGTTCCATGGATTGATAAATCGTTATTTGTTTCTATCCAAGTCGCCTTATGCGCTCCGGCCTGCCACACATTGTCATAGCCAACTAATCCACCAAATATGATCCGATTTCTTACGCCAGGTGACGAATAATCAATATGAATATGCGTATTGCCTATCATTGCCATGGCCGATGTATGTGGACTTAAAGGCATTTTCTTTGCAGGATCTTCTGTTTTCTCAAGTTGATGATCTTGATGATCCATTTCTAAATTTGGCTTTTCTTTCGTTTCAGATTTACATCCAAAAGCAAAAAGAATACATACAATACTCAATAATTTAATGGTTTTCATAATTTTCATTTTTAAATTTTAATATGTCGCAATCGTAACGCATTGGCAATCACCGAAACTGAACTAAAACTCATGGCCGCTGCCGCTATCATTGGGGACAATAACAACCCGAATACCGGATATAATACGCCTGCAGCAATTGGAACTCCCAAAACATTATAAACAAATGCAAAAAAGAGGTTTTGCTTAATATTGCCAACTACTTTATGACTTAACTTTTTAGCTTTAACAATGCCTTGTAAATCGCCTTTTACTAATGTTATTGATGCGCTTTCTATGGCAACATCGGTTCCTGTTCCCATTGCTATACCAACATCAGACTGTGCTAAAGCTGGCGCATCATTAATTCCATCGCCTGCCATGGCTACTATTTTACCTTGTTGCTGAAGTAATTTTATTTCATTGAGTTTATCTTCTGGAAGACATTCGGCTTTATAATGCTTTAGATTTAATTGCTCTGCCACAAATTTTGCAGTGTTTTTATTATCTCCCGTTAACATGATGACCTCAATACCATTGTTTTGTAATGCTGCTATGGCCTCTTGACTTGTCTTTTTAATAGCATCGAAAATGGTAACATAACCAACAGCCGCTTTTTCTACAGCTATATACGAAACTGTTTTCCCTTTCTCCTGTTCAGCTATTACCTTGTTCGTTAAATCCTTTGGAATAGAAATTGAAAATTGTTCTAATAGTTTTGCATTGCC
>JBBKXS010000097.1:0-10308 GCA_037969605.1 Flavobacteriaceae bacterium | reverse complement strand
TTTTTTACTTCTTCCATATTTCCTTTGGCCATTTCTTCCATCATTTCATCGAGCAGTTCGTTACTTACTTCACTGAAATTGTTGACGAAGTTTAACGGGTTTTGAATTTCATGAGCGATACCTGCAGTTAATTCACCCAGGCTTGCCATTTTTTCCGATTGTATCAATTGTGATTGCGTCGCTTTTAATTCAGTATAAGCTTTTTCAATTTCTTTAGCCTGCGCCAATTCTTTTTCTCGTGCTTTTTCACGTTCAATGCGAACTGTTCTGGCTTTTTGATAGTTATGAATTTGTTTGACAATTAATCCGAACATAAGGAAATAGCCCAAATAGGCCCACCACGATTGCCACCAAGGTGGGGTTATTGTAAATGAAAATTCTGCTGGCTTACTCCAAACGCCATTGAAGCCTTTGGAAGCTACCTTAAATGTGTATTCGCCAGATGGGAGATCGCGGTAATTTTCGCTAGTTGTTTTATTGCTGATGGCACTCCAGTTTTTATCTATTCCTTCCAGAATATATCTATAAACGACATTATTAGGATTGCTAAATTGACCACCGTTATAATTAAAGCTTAAAAAATTTTGATTGGAAGGCAATGTAAGGCCAACAGGCAAGTTATAAGGTCCATCAACTTTTTCCCAGGTTATGTTATTTAACGTTTGATAACTAGAATCAATTTTCGATTGATTTTGAATTTGCTCAAGGGTATCAATAGCAACATTTTTTTCTTGTGGCTCCTTGTTTTTAAAGGCTAATTGGTTGTCAAAAATACTTATAGAGGTAATTCTTGCAGGAATGGAGGTAGTATCCTCAGCCGTAATATCAATAACGGTAAGCATTTGACCTTCTACGCCAGCCCATAAATGTCCATTTTTATCGAAAGAGATGCTATTTTGAGAAAAATCTGTATAATCGAGCCCTTGATCTTTACCAATGGTTTTAGTTTTCCAAAAAGTTTTGTTTTCAACCACTGAAGGCTTTAAAATAGTTAAGCCTTTGGAAGTCCCTAAAAAGATTTTTCCATCTTTTTGATTCACATCGTAAACATCATTGGCGGTCAATCCTTCAACGACTGTGAATGTGGTGATTTTTTGGTTTGTTTCGTCTATCATTTGTACGCCTCTTTCTGTAACGATCCAAATGTTGTTCTTATCGTCTTTATTAACAGAATAAAGATTGTTAGATATTAAACCATTATCGGTGGTAAATCGCCATCTTAAATTTTTAGCCAAGTCAAATTTATGTAAGCCATATTCTTGATCGGCTACCCAAATAGTATTTTTATCGGTTTGAACTATACGTTCTTTTCTGGATTTCCCTATCACTGAATCATTATCGACAAAACTTTTTACAGTTGTATTTTCAAGGTTTATATTCTTTATTTCGCCAGTAAAACTTGAGGTCCAAAAAGTACCATCCAACGCCATTATGGTATATCCAATTTGTTCAATTTTTAAACCCCCATATAAGCTTAATTTTTTTATGTTTTCATTTACTGGATCAATAATGCTAATCCCTAAAGTACTTCCGCCCGCCCAAATTCTGCCCTGTGAATCTTCCATGAGATTGCTGTTTCTGATATGTACCAAACCTTGTTCTGTGCCCAAATGTTTTAATGTTTTTTCAATAGGATCAAAAACATCAATACCCCCATAGGTACCAATCCACATTTTACCATCTTTTGCCTCTAGAGTAGCCCAAACATTATTATCACCCAAACCACTATCGGTACGGTAATTACCAGGCCGGACACCATTGACATTTATTTTAAAAACGCTACCTTGAGCCGATACTGCTAAAATGTCGCCTTCACTATTTTCTCTGATATTGTATATCCATTGACTGTTTATTGAAGTAGTTCGTACAATAAACTTTGTAAATACACCGGATTCTTCAGTATATCTAAATAGTAATCCATTATTAGTTCCTAGCCAAAAATTACCCAAATGATCTTGAAAAATACTGGAAATTATAAACTGTGAACTGTCAAAACTTTCTGAAGGTAAAAATGATATTGAAGTTTTTGTGGGATTCAGAATATTAATTCCACCAAAACTCGGCATCCAAATTTTGCCTTCATGATCTTCAATAACCATCGAGGCATAATTTCGATTTAAACCGTTGTCTGTTGTTAGTGTAAAATTTTTAGTTCTTGTAGGGTCTATAATGTTTATCCCACCGCTGCGGCGAGTAGTAAGCCAAATATAACCTTCTCGGTCTTCATAAAGTTCGAACCCGCTGTTTGACAACAGCCCATTTTTTGTATCAAAATGGTACATGATTTTCTCATCAAAATTGATGATTTGAATTCCATTTATATCATCCGCCAGCCAAAAGAGTCCATTTTTATCTTCAATCATTTTAAATAAGCGACTAGGATTAAAGGTATTTGTAATTTCATAAACGAGATTTGCTTTTTTATCCATGACTGAAATACTGCCTTGGTTGCCAATCATCCATAATCTTCCTTTGGAATCCTCAAAAATGCAATTAACATATTTGGATTCAAGATTTTGCTCTATGTTATATATTTCAAGGTTTTCAGAATCATATCTTACAATACCATTGTTAACACCAAACCACATCATACCATTACTATCTATCATTTGTGAAGATGGTATTGATGGCAGTCCAAATCCAGCATCAAAAGTCATCACTCCTCGCGTTGCACCAGGTTCGTTACTAATATTTCCAGCCTTTGCAATTTTAGGATCGCCTAAAACCGAAACTTTTACGTTTAATGAATTTTGAGGTAAACTTTCTAAACTAAACGCACTACTGGGCAAAGAATTCCAATCGAATGGTTTTGATGTCATTGGTTTTCTAATGGAAAACGGCTGACCAATGTCGAATGGTTTTGCAGGCAATTTGTCCCAATCAAATTTTGTTGTGGGTAATGAATTTAAATCCGGTAGATTTTCGGTAATCCAATGAAGGGTGTCTGGTTGTGGGATTGTGAGATTTTTTATTTCGGGCTGTGCATTTTCACTTTCAAAAACTGGAAAAGGAGGGGTTTTAGTTGTACGATTGCATCCAGTTAAAAAAAGAAGAAAGACCCCGAAAAACAAGGGAGCAAAAACACATTTGTTGTTTATTTTCATTGGATTCCTATTTTTTATTACTTTTCTCGTTATTAGTTGCTACCTATTGTTTTTTATCTATGGGCAATACAATTGTAAATTCTGTGTAAATTCCTTTTTTGGAGTCTAAGATTAATTTTCCGCCATGTCCCTTGGTCACTATATCATAGGCTAGTGAAAGGCCTAAACCTGTTCCTTCTCCAGATGGTTTTGTAGTGAAAAATGGTTGAAAAATCTTATCAGCTATTTCATTTGGAATACCATTGCCATTATCTTTTACTCTAATTTCTATTCCGTCCATGACCTTCTTTGTAACAACTGTTACTGTAGGCTGATAACCTTCAGGTGTTTCTTTTGCTTTTTTGGTTACTGCATAAAAGGCATTGTTGATTAAGTTTAAAATTACCCTACCAAAATCTTGTGGCACTACGGATATTTTAGGAATTGTAGCGTCTAAATTGGTTTTAAAATCGGCATTGAACGATTTATCCTTGGCACGAAGACCATGATAGGAAAGCCTGAGATATTCATCGGCCAAAATATTGATATCGGTTAACACCTTGATGCCATTGCTGGTCCTAGAATGATCCAACATACCTTTAACTATACTACTTGCCCGTCTTCCGTGGTGGTTAATTTTGCTGAGGTTTTGTTTTAAATCCGAGATGATTTCTTCTATTTCTGAATTCCCACTGTCTTTAACTTCTTCTGCTAATTCATCCAGCAATTCGTCACTTACTTCCGAAAAATTATTGACAAAATTTAATGGATTTTGAATCTCATGGGCGATGCCAGCGGTCAATTCTCCAAGTGATGCCATTTTTTCTGATTGTACAAGTTGTTGTTGGGCTGCCCTAAGTTCGGTAAGCGCAGCCTGTAATTTTTGGTAAGCTTCCGCATTTTGAATGGCAATCCCCAAATTAGCGGCTATCGTTGTGAGAAGGCGCTGGTCATATTCGTCAAACACATTCTCTAACTCTTTACTTTGTACACTTATAACCCCGATTGCTTTGGATCCTGCAATTATTGGAACACCTAAATACGATTGAACTTTTATGCCTTCTAATTTTACCTTAATCTTGTCGACTGCTTCATCCATCTTTTGATTGATTAAAAGCGGTTCTTTAGTTGTTATGATTTTTTCAGTGATACCATTGGTAAAAAGTCTTGATTCTAAAATATCACCATACATATAAGGGAAATGAAGCATATTGGTTTTAAGATCATGCAGTGCTAGATAAACTATATCAGCTTTAAAGGTCTCTCGCATTTGATCACCTACTAACTTAATTAGGGCATCAAATTCAAGCAACGAGACCATGGCAATACTTATATTATTTACCGTTTGTAATTCAGTTGCACGTTGTTCGGTTTCTGCCAAAAGTCGTGTGGTCTCATTAAAGAGTCGAGCATTTTGTATGGCTACGCTCATACTGTTGGTTAGGGTACTTAAGAGGCGCACATCCGATTCTGTAAAAGCATTTTCTTTTTCAACGTTTTGAAGGCTTACCGATCCCATGACTGTATCTCCAACTATCATAGGAACAAATATGGCGGATTTTGGTGGCAATCCTTTACTTACACCACTAGATTTATCCCCATATTGTTGTGCTGTTCCTAAATAATTCTCATTTATGAGTAAGGATTCTTTTGTTTTAATAAGGTGCTTGTTCGCCCAGATGAAAGGTCTAGGTTCACTAAATAGTTGCACTCCGTTTTCTACGACATATTCCCAATGTTCTAAGCCTTTGGTATGATCAAAAGTACGTATTAAAATGGTTTGTGTATTTAATACTTGGCAAACCCTACTCGCTACCAAAAGGTAAATGGCATGCATGTCCTCCATTTCGCCTACTAATCCTTCTTGCACGCTGTTAATTACGGCAAACTCTGCATTACGCTGCTCGGTTTCAGCAAGAAGGCGCGTGGTTTCGTTAAAAAGCCGGGCATTTTCTAAAGCTACGGTCATACTATTTACAAGCGTATTTAACAAACTTACATCCGATTCGCTAAAAGCATTTTCTCTATCAAGGTTTTGTAAACTAACATAGCCTAGAACGGAGTTACCAACCACCATTGGAACATAAAGTGCAGATTTTGCCATTCGAGTTCCATCCAAGGGTTTAAAAGGTTTGCCATTAATTTTTGACATGACTTCGGCAGCATTCTCATTAATTAGCAATGTTTTTCTATTTATTATAAGTTGAGACCTTAATTCATCATAAGGTCTAGTATCCGGGAAGAGTCGTTCTCCATCTTCAAAAAGGTATTGAAATTTTTCAGACTTATGGTCATAATTAAAAGTAACAATACTTGTAACTTGTGCATCAAAAAGATTTCTAATTTTATCGCCAACCAAATCGTAAATGCCTTGCATATCCATTTCGGCAACCAAACCTTCTTGTACACTATTGATTACCGCGAGTTCGGCATTACGTTGCTCCGTCTCGTTAAAAAGGCGTGCATTTTCTAAAGCGACACTCATACTGTTTGCCAGCGTGCTTAACAAACGTACATCAGAATCGCTAAAGGCATGTTCTTTATCTAGGTTTTGAAGACTTACGTAGCCACGAACGGTGTCGCCAATAATAAGCGGCACATACAACATGGTTTTTGGAAGTTTGGTGCCAGGAGCAGCTTTTATACTTACTCCAATTTTATCTAAAGCCTCATTTGCATTTTCATAGATATGAATTAGTTTTTGAGTCTTAATAAGATTTTTTCGAATGTTATCGAAGGTACGAGGTTCTGGATAAAACCGTTTACCGTCTTCAAAAACATAGTTGAAATGCTCTTTTTGGTTGTCATGGTCGAAGTTAGCAATAACGGTTACTTGAGAATCAAATAGTTCTTTTGTTTTATTGCCAACCAAGTCGTAAATGCCTTGCATATCCATTTCGGCAACCAAACCTTCTTGTACACTATTAATTACAGCTAGTTCGGCATTACGTTGTTCGGTTTCGCTAAAAAGGCGCGCATTTTCCAAGGCCACGCTCATACTATTTGCCAAGGTACTCAACAAACGTACATCGGAATCGCTAAAGGCGTTTTCTTTATCTATGTTTTGAAGACTTACATAACCACGAACAGTGTCGCCAATAATAAGTGGCACATACAACATGGATTTTGGAAATATAGTATCAGGTACGGCGGTGGGTGCCTTTCCTGTTATAGTTGTATATACTTGTTCTGAATTTTCATTAATGTTGATTAATTTTTTGCTTGTGATAAGGCGCTGACGAATTTTATCAAAAGGGCGAGGCAGAGGAGTTAAGTGCTTGCCGTCTTCAAAAACATAATTAAAAATCTCTGTATTATTTTCGTAGTTGAAAGAAGCTATGATTGCAGCTTGTGCATCAAAAAGTTCTCTAGTTTTATTGCCCACCAAATCGTAAATCCCTTGCATATCCATTTCGGCAACCAAACCTTCTTGCACACTATTAATTACAGCTAGTTCGGCATTACGTTGTTCGGTCTCATTAAAAAGCCGCGCATTTTCTAAGGCGACACTCATACTGTTTGCCAAGGTGCTCAACAAACGCACATCGGAATCGCTAAAGGCATTTTCTCTATCTACGTTTTGAAGACTTACATACCCACGAACTGTGTCGCCAATAATAAGCGGCACAAAAAGCATAGATTTTGCAAATTTAGTACCTGGAACGGCTATGGGTGGTTTTCCTGTAATAGCTGTATATACTTGTTCCGAATTTTCATTAATGTTCATTAATTTTTTGGTTGTGATAAGGCGCTGACGAATTTTGTCAAATGGGCGAGGCTGAGGATTTATTCGTTTTCCATCTTCAAAGGTGTAGTTAAAAATCTCTGTATTATTTTCATGGTTAAATGTGGCTATGATTGCAGCTTGTGCATTAAAGAGTTCCATAGTTTTATCACCTACCAAGTCGTAAATGCCTTGCATATCCATTTCAGCAACCAAACCTGCTTGTACACTATTGATTACTGCTAGTTCAGCATTACGTTGTTCTGTTTCATTAAAGAGACGTGCATTTTCCAGAGCGACACTCATACTGTTTGCCAATGTGCTCAACAAACGTACATCAGAATCGCTAAAGGCATTTTCTTTATCTATGTTTTGAAGACTAACATAGCCACGAACAGTATCTCCAATAATAAGAGGTACAAAAAGCACAGATTTTGGAAATTTTGTACCAGGAACAGCAGCCGGTGCTTTTCCTGTTATTTTTGTATATGCTTGTTTTACATTTTCATTAACGTTGATTAACTTTTTGGTTGTGATGAGGAGCTCCCGAACTTTGTCAAAAGGTCGAGGTTGAGGATTAACACGTTTACCATCTTCAAAAAAGTAGTTAAAATGCTCTTTTTTACTCTCATGATCAAAGGTCGAAATAATAGTGACTTGAGAATCAAATAATTCTCTTGTTTTGTTACCCACCAAGTCGTAAATGCCTTGCATATCCATTTCGGCAACCAAACCTTCTTGGACACTATTAATTACAGCTAGTTCTGCATTACGTTGTTCTGTTTCGTTAAAAAGTCGCGCATTTTCCAAAGCGACACTCATACTGTTTGCTAATGTGCTTAACAAACGCACATCGGAATCGCTAAAAGCATTTTCTTTATCTAAATTTTGGAGACTTACATAGCCACGAACAGTGTCGCCAATAATAAGCGGCACGAATAACATAGTTTTCGGAAACTTTGTTCCAGGACCAGCTTTTGTGCTTGCTCCAAGTTTTTTTAAAGCGTCAACAGCATTTTCTTTAATATGAATTAGCTTTTGAGTATCAATAAGACGTTGCCGAATGTTATCGAAGGTACGAGCTTCAGGATAAAACCGTTTACCATCTTCAAAAATATAATTAAACTGTTCCTTATGGTTCTCATGATCGAAGGTTGCTATAATAGTTACCTGAGAATTGAATAGCTCTCTAGTTTTATCACCTACCAAATCATAAATGCCCTGCATATCCATTTCGGCAACCAAACCTGCTTGTACACTATTGATTACTGCTAGTTCGGCATTACGTTGTTCGGTTTCATTAAAAAGACGTGCATTTTCCAGAGCGACACTCATACTGTTTGCCAAGGTGCTCAATAAACGCACATCGGAATCGCTAAAAGCATTTGCCTTATCTAAATTCTGGAGACTTACATAGCCACGAACAGTATCTCCTATTATAAGGGGGACATATAGCATAGTCTTCGGAACTTTTGTGCCAGGAGCAGCTATCACTCTTTTATTTTCATTGACATGAATTAGCTTTTGAGTTTCAATAAGGCTTTGTCGAATGTTGTCAATAGTACGAGGTTCTGGATAAAACCGCTTTCCATCTTCAAAAACATAGTTAAAATGTTCTTTATGGCTTTCGTGATCAAAGGTTGCAATAACAGTTACTTGAGAATCAAATAGCTCTTTGGTTTTATCACCAACCAAATCATAAATCCCTTGCATATCCATTTCGGCAACCAAACCTTCCTGTACACTGTTGATTACTGCTAGTTCGGCATTACGTTGTTCAGTTTCGTTAAAAAGTCGCGCATTCTCCAGAGCTACACTCATACTGTTTGCCAACGTACTCAATAAACGCACATCGGAATCGCTAAAGGCATGTTCTCTGTCCACGTTTTGGAGACTTACATAACCTCTAACTTCACTTCCAACGATCATTGGCACAAATAACACAGATTTGGTAAGTTTAGTTCCAGGGATAACAGTGGGTTCTTCCCCAGTGATTTTGGTCCATTCTTCATCAGCATTTTCATTAATGCAGATAAGTTCTTTAGTGTCAATTAATTTCTGCCGAACTTTGTCTATGGGTCTTAATTCTAGATAATATCTTTCACCATCTTCATACATGTAATTAAACTCTTCAGTACTATTCTCATAATTAAAGGTGCACATTGAAACGACTTGAGCATCAAAAAGATTTCTAATTTTATCGCCTACCAAATCGTAAATACCTTGCATATCCATTTCGGCAACCAAACCTTCTTGCACACTATTTATCACGGCGAGTTCGGCATTACGTTGTTCTGTCTCATTGAATAAGCGTGCATTTTCCAAAGCGACACTCATACTGTTTGCTAATGTGCTCAACAAACGCACATCGGAATCGCTAAAGGCGTGTTCTTTATCCAAATTTTGGAGGCTTACATAGCCACGAACAGTATCTCCAATTATAAGTGGTACATATAACATGGTTTTTGGAAGTTTTGTACCTGGAACAACCTCATCATCAACTCCTAATATTTTAAAAGCTTCAACCGCATTTTCTTGAATATGGATTAGTTTTTGAGTCTCAATAAGACGTTGCCGTATGTTGTCAAAAACACGAGCTTCAGGATAAAACCGTTTGCCATCTTCAAATACATAATTAAAAATCTCTGTATTATTCTCATGGTTAAAGGTGGCTATGATCACAGCTTGTGCATCAAAAAGTTCCCTGGTTTTATTGCCCACCAGATCATAAATGCCCTGCAAATCCATTTCGGCAACCAGGCCTTCTTGGACGCTGTTAATTACGGCGAGTTCGGCGTTACGCTGTTCGGTTTCATTAAAAAGTCGAGCGTTTTCAAGAGCGACACTCATACTATTTGCTAAAGTACTTAACAAACGCACATCAGAATCACTAAAAGCATTTTCTCGATCCAGATTTTGAAGACTTACACAGCCCTTAACTTGGCTGCCTACCATTAATGGAACGAAAAGCATTGATTTTGGAATACGTGTACCCGGAACTACTGAATTTATCGCATTGGTAATTTTATAAATATCGTTATCAGCGTCTTTATTAACAAGAATTAAGGATTTATTTTTGATCATCCATTTGCGAATCTCATTTAAAGGACGTGATTCAGGGTATAAGCGCTCACCATCTTCAAATAAATAGTGAAACTGTTCAAGTCCTGCATTATGGTCAAAAGAATAAATACCGGTTACTTGTGCATCAAAAAGATTCCTTAAACGGTCGCCAACAAGATCATAAATGCCTTGCATATCCATCTCGGCCGCTAATCCTTGTTGCACACTGTTAATCACGGCAAGTTCGGCGTTGCGCTGATCGAGTAGTAGAAGGGATTCTTTTAAAGTTATTGAAACACCATTATCCTTATTAATTTTAGGTTTGTTTTTCAATGCTTGGTTTGATTTTGTTGGTTTAGCCTTCATTTAAATTACATTTATTATCATTCCTCAACCGTTAAATATAGGTTGTTTTGGCTTTATTATCAAGTTTAAAAT
>JBBKXS010000096.1:0-4972 GCA_037969605.1 Flavobacteriaceae bacterium | reverse complement strand
GAAAATTACCAGATATACAAAAAGAGCCCTATTAGGAGGTGTCATCTCTTTATTTATAATCCTTTTGGGAACTTTCCTTTTAGGGAAGTTAAGTGGCTATGAAGCAAAAGTGCTGATTACAAAATCCTTATCGGGCATCAATACGCTCTGCAATACCATTGCCCTTGCCTCGGCAACCATTTTAGCTTTATTGTTAACTGTTTTGAGTATCAGCTCTAATTCCAAATCAAAACTTAAAAAAGATCATTATCTACAAGTGCTTCAAATGGCCAAATTGGATACTGTAGTGTTTATAGCTTCTGTAATGTCTTTTTTATTATTAAACCTCCCCATTACCGAGTCGGACAATGTACCAAACAATTGGTTTAATTTTATCTATTATATTTCTTTGGCCCTATCAAGTATTTTATCCTCGGGCCTAATTGTTGTGGTGTTGATGCTTTATACTACTATAGTTAACATTATAAAAATAATTGGTTTAGGAATACACGACCATCCTTTAGCTGATGTAGATGGTGATGAAGAAATTGAATAAAGCACTATCCATGGCGATATCAAATTATACACTATTAATAAATTCCTTTTTCAGTAATGATGCATAAGCTATGCTAGCTAAATATCATAATACCTTTTATAGCAAATTCTATACTAATTACTCGAACATTTCAACTCGAAACTTAAAGATAATCAACCCTAATTTGATTGGGTTAACAAATTTCTCTTTAAGGCTAATTATGTGCTTTATAAACACTTAACTTAGCTTTGATGTAGGGTAAATTCACTTTAGAAACTAAATATTTTAAGAACGATATAAAACCTATTGGATGATGTAAATAGATCCAAAAATTTAAAATTATGAAACGAGATATAAATATTAAAAGTAAAGTAACTACGAGGCCTCTTAAAAAGAAAAAAATAGAATTAAAAAAAAGAATTAGTATTCATGATATAGAGCCTAAAAATTTGCCTAAAATACTACTTATGGCTACATATCCACCAAGGGAATGTGGTATTGCAAACTATACTTACGATTTAAAAAAGGCACTTGACAATAAATATGAGGACTGTTTTGATTTAAAAATATGTGCATTAGAATCAAACACTGAAAATCATACTTATCAAACAGAAGATGTTGATTTGGTCTTAAATACAGATAATTCACAATCGTTTGCTTCCATGGCTAACAAAATAAATTTAAATAATGAGATAGAACTCGTAATGATTCAACACGAATTTGGATTGTTTAAAAACAATGAAGATTCATTTATAAAATTTTTAAAGATACTCACAAAGCCAATAATTATTGCATTTCATACGGTATTACCTAATCCAAATAAAATTTTAGAAAAACATGTTAAAGATTTAGTGTCTCTTGCCAAAGTAGTTACGGTAATGACAAAATCTTCATCCAAATTACTTATCAATAACTATGGCGTCAATCCAAACAAAATAGAAGTCATATCCCATGGGACTCATTTGGTAAAACATCAAGATAAATTGATTCTAAAAGAAAAATACTATGTTTCAGACAGAAAGGTTATTTCAACTTTTGGATTATTAGGCCCAGGAAAGAGCATAGAAACCACTTTAGATGCTTTACCAGAAATTATAAAAGAGTATCCAGAGATTATTTTTTTAATATTAGGTAAAACGCACCCAACGCTTTTTAATCAAGAAGGGAATACTTATATCGATTTTTTACAAGAAAAAGTTGAAACATTAAAATTAACAAACCATGTTAGGTTTATAAATAAATTTGTACCTCTTCCCGAATTACTGGAATATTTACAGTTATCAGACTGTTACGTGTTTACTTCAAAAGATCCTAATCAAGCTGTAAGCGGCACGTTTTCTTACGCGGTAAGTTGTGGTTGTCCTATTGTTTCTACCCCTATTCCTCATGCTACAGAAGTTTTAAATAATGGGAATGGTTTGTTTTTTGACTTTGGTAACTCTAAACAATTGTCTAATAAAGTGATTGAATTATTAAACAATGACCATTTAAGACATGATATGAGAATGAAGGGATTACACGCTTCCACTTCTACCTCTTGGGAAAATGCAGCTATATCACATGCCCATATTTTTTCTGAACAAATAAAAAAACCATTAAAATTAAAATATAAAAAACCGCAGATAAATCTAGATCACCTAAAAAACATGACCCCAGATATTGGTATCATTCAATTTTCAAAAATCAATACACCAGACATCAATTCTGGATACACTTTAGATGATAACGCCAGAGCACTTATAGCGGCTTGTGAATATTATAAATTAACACAAGATCCAACAGATTTAAAATTGATAAAAACGTACACTAATTTTGTTTTAAAATGTCAGCGCGATAACGGTTTATTTTTCAATTATGTGGATAAGAATAAAAAATTTACAAAACAAAATAATGAAGTAAATTTAGAAGATTCCAATGGTAGAGCCATTTGGTCTTTAGGTTATGAGTATTACTTAATGGAAGAAGGTATTGATTTAGACATCACATTGCTTCAAAACATAAAATGGGCCATCAATCAATTTAACCTAGAAATGCACCATTTTAAATCCCCTCGAGCATTGGCCTTTGTAATAAAAGGATTGTACTTTTTTAACTTGAAGTTGAACGATAATAAGATAAGCGATACTATACATAGAACAGCAAATAAACTTGCTGATCTTTACGATTTTCATTCTGAAAACGATTGGAATTGGTTTGAACCATATCTTACCTATGCCAATAGTGTGTTACCAGAATCCCTTTTATATGCATGGAAATGTACTGGAGAACCTCACTTCAAACTGATAGCAAAAGAATCTTTTGATTTTTTAATTTCTAAAATTTTTAAAAACGATTCCATTAGAGTGATTTCTAACCAAAACTGGTTGATAAAAGGTTTTGAAGAAAAATTAGCACATACAGGTGGCGAGCAACCTATAGATGTGGCATACACCATATTGGCTTTAAAACAATTTAATCATATTTTTCCGTTTGAAGGGTACGATAACAAAATGGAAATGGCATTCAGCTGGTTTCTTGGCAACAATCAATTAAAACAGATAATTTATAATCCTTGTACTGGTGGTTGTCATGATGGTTTAGAAGATCAAAATGTTAATTTAAACCAAGGTGCAGAATCTACGGTGAGTTATTTATTAGCCAGATTCGCTTTTGAAGACATCTCTTAAATAGGTGTAGTATATTCTATTAAGAATTCACAATATAAAAAACTAAATCTTGGTTTTAAGGGCAGATAACAAATCGTCCATATTCACGGTAACGTATGATGACGCATAATCTGATACAGCATACGGCAATATTAAATGGTTATTGTGTATTATGCTGCCACACGAGTATACTACATTAGGAACATACCCATCTCTTTCTTCTTCTAAAGGAGAAAGAAGGGGTTCCTTTAATCTGCCTAATTCTTTAGTTGGATCTTCTAAATCCAATAGTGAAGCACCAATACAGTAGCGTCTCATGGGACCTACACCATGAGTAATAACCAGCCAACCTTGATCTGTATAAATGGGCGAGCCACAATTTCCTATTTGAGTAAACTCCCATGGAAATTTTGGCTCTTGGATTTTTATAGGGTCGTTCCATAGTGTTATTCTATCAGAGTAAAACAAATAATTATTTACCCCATCTATTCTTGCCAACATGGCATATTTCCCTTTAATCTTACGTGGAAAAAGTGCGAAATTTTTGTTTTGTGCCCCATTGCCATGCATGGGCATGATTCTAAAATTCCTAAAATCATTTGTAGAAAGCAACTTTGGAAGTACTGTAAATCCATCAAAAGCTGTGTAAGTAGCGTAGATTTTTTCGGAACCATCATCTTCTGTAAAACGCACAAATCTAGCATCCTCAATACCTCGAATTTCTGAAGAAGATATTGGAAAAATAGCTCGTCCGGAAATTTCAGAATCTTCATGAAATTCAATATCATAATAAGAATCTACTAGCCATGTCATTTCTTTGAGCGCTTTTTTCCTTGACTCATCTATATCTAGTTTCAGTATTTTTCTAACAGCTTCTTTCAATGTATAATATTCAAATCTATCTGACAATGAATTCATAATTGGTAATGAATATTCTTCAGGAATATGCATTTCTTCCATTTTCTCAATAAATCTATTTTTATCATACGATTTTTTATTTTTAATGTTTGGAAGATCTATATGTTTATGTGCTTTCACCATTCTTAAGTTATTAGAAGCATCTAGAATACCTTTCCTAAAAACTATAGAAGACAAGTGTCCTTCTCCAGTTGCTCTAAAGGATAAAATAACTCTTTTTTCGCCTTCAGCTAAAAATGACTGATCGAAATCTTCAACAATGGAAGGGTTGAATAAAGCGGCCGACTCAATCGAATATTCTAATGTACTATAAGATCCTATTAAAAGTCGTCGCTCTAAAGAAAGCTTTTTATAATTAATTCCAATGGATTTTATTAAATCTATGTAATTGTCTGAATGCTTTAAAAAAATATTTGAAATATTTCTATGCCTAGCACTAAACTCTTTATATATCATTTCAAGTTCGTGCTTAACATCAACTTCGTTTAAATTCATTATGCGATGCACTAAATTAATTGTTCTAGTATCCCCATTATTAAAAAATCGAGCTACTACTCTACTGGAGTCGGGTTTAAAATATAGGTTTTTACGAATTATGGGAACCTGCATATATTATTGTTTTTAATTTTCAAAATTGATTTGCAACTTTCACTATTACTTTCAAGCCCAGTAATTATTTATTCACTTGACCTCCTCCCATATTATGTTCCGGTCATAACTAGAGATTCTGGGCTACAGTTCTTTTAGATTTTTACTCCAGAAATTTTGCTGTTTTTTTTATCTTGAATGTTATTATGATGTATTACTATATTTTATATATAGTTTACTATAAATAAAAATACTGCCTATAAATCTTAAAAGAGGTGAATAACCACTAATAAATTTATAGGCAGTA